>NZ_PCOH01000013.1:0-145071 GCF_002976445.1 Bacillus sp. MYb56 | reverse complement strand
TGCCGATAATGGATAACAACCAAATGCCAAACATGATGCCGATAATGGATAACAACCAAATGCCAAACATGATGCCGATAATGGATAACAATCAAATGCCAAACATGATGCCATATCAACAGCCAATGATGCCGCCATATCCGCCGTATCAGCAACAAAATCCATACAATCAAATGCCGTATCAACAAATGGCGCCGCAATATACTTCTATGCCAAATCCAAATATGATGCCAATGGATAATAATATGCCGCCACTCGTGCAAGGTGAAGAAGATTGTGGATGCGGAGGAGAAAGTAGGTTATATAGTCCACAACCGGGTGGACCACAATATGCTAATCCTTTATATTATCAACCAACTCAGCCAGCATATGCACCACAGCCAGGAACGATGTATTATCAGCCGGACCCACCAAACGTATTTGGAGAACCAGTTTCAGAAGAAGAGGACGAAGAGGAAGTTTAAAAAAAGGTGGGGTTATTCCCACCTTTTTTGTATTCGTGATAGTCAGGAATATGGTGAATTTACATTAAGTGCTAGAAAATTCCTAGTGAAATATTAACAGTGTAAAAAACCTCTCTGTTACTCATCATAAGGGGGAGCTTTTCGAAAGAGAAGTTCATTCTAACAGAGGGGGTTTTTGTATTGAATACGAAAGTAAAAGTTATTGCTGCTTCTTTGTTAGTTACCAGTGCATTAGCTGCATGTGGTACACCAAAAGATAATAATGCGATGGATGGACGTAACTACAATTACGAGCGTACATCTTATAATGATACACACCAGTATCGTGATAATGTAGCGCGTAACGATCGTTCTACAGATTATGTAACATATAGAAACGGTCGTAACGATACAGGATATAATAATTATTACCGTGATGTAAATTACAATGGGCAAATTGCTAATCCACATCCAACTCGTAATATTACAATGAACAATTCATACATTAACAATGATGGTAAAACTGCGGAGAAAATTACGAATCGTGTGAAACGTATGAATAACGTAGACCGAGTTTCTACAGTTGTATATGGAAACGATGTAGCGATTGCGGTAAAACCACGTAATACAGCGACGAATGAAACAGCGATGGCGAACGAAATTCGTCAAGCTGTTGCGAATGAAGTTGGAAATAGAAACGTATATGTTTCTGTAAGAAATGACATGTTTACTCGTGTCGATGCAATGAGTACGCGTTTACGTAACGGCACAGCTACAAAAGATTTTAATCGTGACATAACAAATATGTTCCGAGACATTCGTTACGGTCTGACTGGTACTATGCGATAACAAAATAAAGAGGAAGGGCTAGCCCTTCCTCTTTATTCATCGTCGTCTTGTAAACGGCGTTTTTTTATAAAATAACTAACGGAGTAAGACGCTAAAAAGCATATGAAGAAAATACTACCTGTTAGAATGGCTTCAAACAGAGGTCTTTCTGGACTGAAAGTGATATAAATAATAGCTATGATAATTCCAACAATAAGAGAGCGTAAGACAAGTTTGTAATAAGGAGTTAACTTTATTTCCTTTTCACTTTCTTCTACATCTATTGAAACACTTAACTGTAAATAACTAAATAACATACTTGTAAGAATAAATAATAACCATAATGGAGATTTCGTAATTTGATTAGCTCCTTCAGTGAATCCAATATAGCCTAAAATTCCAATTATACCAATGTATTGAAAAAGAAAGGCAATACGTATGTTTTTTAACGTTTGAAGAATGAGACGTTCATCCTTTATTTTTTTCACAATATCCATCTCCTGTTTATTATGATTTCGCTGTCACACTAATTGTAACATATATGTTACAATTATCAATTTATAATTTACATAAAATTATTTGGATGGAAGAGGAAATGAAATATTTTTATAAACATGTTGCAGTTATACATTATTAATGTTATATTAGCAAAGCGATGAGCTAATTTACGTAAGTCGAGAGATATGCTTAAGTGCTAAACACGCGAATGTGGTCGCCTGGTCTTTCGCCGTAAACGCATCAGACGCCTGCTTTGCAGGCGTCTTTCATTTTATATAAAAGTAAATGATACATGCAGATGAGGATTAACCCTTATCTGCATTTTTTATTTTCCTTAGAAATTTAATGCTATTGTTTATATGGATAAAACCCCCATTTCCGGAAAAGCTACAAATGAAAGTATGATTTTGCCTAGAAGAGGTGAACGGAAATGAAATGGATGCTAATTGCAGTGCAAGCTTTCGTTGTGATGTTTTGCTTAGCTTATGGATCCGATGTGAGGGCAGAAATAACAGAAAAAGTACCTGAAGTTACAATTTTATTAGAGCGTATGTATGTTGATGGAGAAGTAAGCGAGGAAATACTGACAGAAAAAGTAGCGGATTTAGAAAAGTTTTTGCAGCAATATAAAGAATGGCAACTTGTTGATCGTGATGATGTGCAAATCGTATTACAAAGGAAAGTTGATGATATTTCTCCTTTACTGAAAACGAGCGGTTATTTTGGTGTTTCAGAGGAAGGGATATTGCAAATTTTTAAAGGGGTACCGAAAAGTGATAACGCGATCCATTCCTTCTTTCAAATTGATATGAAAAAGCTTGAGAGTTATGAGCGAGCAAAACTAAAGCGTGGTATTCGTATTAAGTCAAAAGAAGGATTCGTGAAGACAATCGAAAAAATGAAGCAATACGCAGTGCAAAATAATAAAAAAAGCAGCTCAGGGTGAGCTGCTTTTTTTATTTATTCTTAGCTAAAATCTCTTTTGCGATTTCATCAATTAGCATATCTTTTCCGATTGGATTGAATGCTTTCGTATTGAAGGCTTCATTCGATACTTCATATACGTGATTGTTTTTTACTGCTTTATTATCTTTCCAAACCGCACTGTTTTTATAGTCTTCGTACACTTTATCAGCTTCTCCGCCGAAGTTTACAATAAACATTTGATCAGGCTGGAATGCAACAAGACCTTCTAGTGATACTTGTGCCATCGTTTGTTTTAAATCTGTACCTTTTGTTGCTGGAAGCTTTAAGTCGTTAAAGATGATGTCACCGTATCCGAAGCTACCGTATACACGGAAGTTTTGTGGTGTAACTGCAACGAACATAAAGTTCTCATCTTTTGTTTTCTCTTTAATTTTTTTAGATAAAGAGTCTGCTTTTTTATCGTAATCTGCAATCCATTTGTCTGCTTTCTTTTCTTCGTCAAATAGTTTACCTACTTCTTTAAACTTACCGCGCCAGTCTTCTAGATTTGTTTCCAGAACAACTGTCGGTGCCACTTTTTCTAGTTGATCATAAATTTTCAATTGACGATTGTTTAAAATAATTAAGTCTGGTTTTAAAGCAGTAACAGCCTCTAAATCAACTTTAGGTGCCCAATACCAGCCAACTGCTTTTACTCCGTCTAACTTTTCAGTTAAATGATTTTGGATTTTATCTTTATATGTGTTTGCTGTGCCAACAGGTTTATGTCCAAGGATTAATAATTCCTCTGTTGATCCAGATAAATCAACAATTCTCTTTGGATTAGCTGGAATTGTTGCTTCCCCTTTAGCATGTTTTACAACTTTTGTTTTCGGTTGTTCTTTTGTTTTTTCTTCTTCTTTTTGAGAAGAACAGCCAACGATAGAAAGAACAACTAGCATGATAGTAAATAAAATAAATAGCTTTTGTTTCATCCTGATGTAACCCCTTTAATTAATATTGATAATCATTATTGACTCCTGTATAGTAATGTTCTTTTTGTATTTATGTCAATAGAAAAAAACGGAAATTGTAAACGGGGAACATTTGTTGGGGCAGTCTCGCTTTTCTATTGTTAAATATGTTAAAATGGAATACATGATTTGAGAGGGAGAGATCGTATTTTGTTTGAATATGTTACAGGTTACGTGGAGTATGTAGGACCGGAATATGTCGTAATTGACCATAATGGAATTGGTTATCAAATTTTTACACCAAATCCGTATGTATTTCAAAGAAGTAAGCAAGAAATCCGTGTCTATACATATCATTATGTGAGAGAAGATATTATGGCACTTTACGGTTTTAAAACACGTGAAGAGCGTTTATTATTTACAAAATTGTTAGGTGTATCGGGGATTGGACCAAAAGGTGCTCTTGCAATTTTAGCTTCTGGTCAAACCGGACAGGTCGTTCAAGCGATTGAACATGAAGATGAGAAGTTCTTAGTGAAGTTCCCAGGCGTCGGAAAGAAAACAGCGCGCCAAATGATTTTAGATTTAAAAGGAAAACTAGCAGATGTTGTACCAGATGCGTTTGTTGATTTGTTCTCAGATACTGAAAGTTTTGATACGAAGAAAGGTTCATCAGTTGAACTTGATGAAGCACTGGAAGCACTGCGTGCACTTGGCTATGCAGAACGAGAAGTCTCTCGCGTTGTACCAGAGTTATTAAAAGAATCACTAACGACGGATCAATATATTAAAAAGGCACTTAGTCTTTTACTAAATGGTAAGAGGTGAGTATAATGGACGAACGTCTCCTTTCAGGGGAATCTGGATACGAAGATGCGGATTTAGAGTATTCATTACGGCCACAGACGCTCCGTCAGTACATTGGCCAAGATAAAGCGAAACATAATTTAGAAGTGTTTATTGAAGCGGCGAAAATGCGTGAAGAAACGTTAGATCACGTACTTTTATATGGCCCACCTGGACTTGGTAAAACGACGCTTGCGAATATTATTGCCAATGAAATGGGTGTTAACATTCGAACGACGTCAGGTCCCGCAATTGAAAGACCAGGAGATTTAGCAGCTGTATTAACAGCGCTTCAGCCAGGAGATGTATTATTTATTGATGAAATTCATCGTTTGCATAGATCTATTGAAGAAGTGCTATACCCAGCGATGGAAGACTTTTGCCTTGATATCGTTATTGGGAAAGGACCATCAGCTCGCTCTGTACGCCTAGATTTACCTCCATTTACGCTAGTTGGGGCAACGACGCGTGCAGGTGCATTATCAGCACCACTTCGTGACCGTTTCGGTGTACTTTCACGATTAGAGTACTATACAGTAGATCAGCTTTCTGCGATTGTAGAACGCACAGCAGAAGTGTTTGAAGTTGAAATAGATTCGTTAGCTGCATTAGAAATTGCAAGACGTGCCCGTGGTACACCTCGTATTGCGAATCGTCTATTACGACGTGTACGTGACTTCGCACAAGTTCGCAGTGACGGAACGATTGCGATGGAAATTACACAAATGGCGTTAGAACTATTACAAGTAGATAAATTAGGACTTGATCATATCGACCATAAATTACTGCTTGGTATTATTGAAAAGTTCCGCGGTGGTCCAGTTGGATTAGAAACTGTTTCAGCAACGATTGGGGAAGAATCTCATACGATTGAAGATGTGTATGAGCCGTATTTATTACAAATTGGCTTTTTACAAAGAACGCCAAGAGGCCGGATCGTAACACCGCTCGCATATGAGCATTTCGGAATGGAGATGCCCAAAGTATGACGGAGATGCCAAAGCTGCTTATTACAGCTGGTATTTTGCTCATTGTTGTTGGATTAGCTTGGAAGTTCATAGGAAGGCTTCCAGGCGATATTTTTGTGAAAAAAGGTAACGTTACCTTTTATTTTCCTATCATTACATGTATTGTGTTAAGTATTGCATTATCTTTCATTATGTATATAATAAATCGATTCAAATAAGAAATAGGTGGATACAGTTATGGATATTAATCTGTTTGATTTTCATTTACCAGAAGAACTCATTGCACAAATTCCGCTTGAAGAGCGTGAAACATCAAGATTGATGGTGTTAGACCGTGAAACAGGAGATATTGAGCATAAACATTTTACAGACATTATTTCTTACTTACAAGAGGGGGATTGCTTAGTTTTAAATGAAACGAAAGTGATGCCAGCTCGCTTGCACGGTGTGAAAGAAGATACAGGTGCACACATTGAAGTGCTTCTTTTGAAACAAGAGGAAGGCGATAAGTGGGAAACGCTTATAAAGCCAGCGAAGCGTGTAAAAGAAGGAACTGTCATCTCTTTTGGTGAAGGAAAGTTAAAAGCAACTTGCATTGGAACAGCAGATCAAGGTGGGCGTCAACTTGAGTTTTCATATGACGGCATCTTTTATGAAATTTTAGACGAGCTTGGAGAAATGCCACTTCCTCCATATATTAAAGAGACGCTAGAAGATCGCGATCGTTATCAAACGGTATATGCGAAGGAAATCGGTTCAGCAGCAGCACCGACGGCTGGCCTTCACTTTACAGAAGAGTTACTTGAGAAATTGAAGCAAAAAGGCGTCGGGTTAGCATTCATTACACTCCATGTAGGACTTGGAACTTTTAGACCAGTTTCTGCAGATACTATTGAAGAGCATCATATGCACGCAGAGTATTACCATATGTCTGAAGAGACTGCGGCGTTATTAAACCGCGTGAAAGAGAATGGCGGCCGTATTATTACTGTAGGTACGACATCAACTCGTACGTTAGAAACGATTGCGACAGATAATAGTGGTAAGCTTTGCGCAGCTTCTGGCTGGACAGATATTTTTATGTACCCAGGATATGAATTTAAAGCAATTGATGGTTTAATTACAAACTTCCATTTGCCGAAATCAACATTAATTATGCTTGTAAGTGCATTTTCAAATAGAGATAATGTACTTCATGCTTATAATGAAGCAGTAAAAGAAAAATATCGTTTCTTTAGTTTCGGTGATGCGATGTTCGTTGCATCTCACGCTAAAATGAGAAACAAATAAAAGGAGTAAATTATGACAGCAATTCGTTATGAATTTATTAAAACTTGTAAACAAACGGGTGCGCGTTTAGGTCGAGTGCACACGCCACACGGCTCATTTGATACACCGACATTTATGCCAGTTGGTACACTTGCAACAGTTAAAACAATGTCACCAGAAGAATTAAAAGCAATGGATTCTGGCATTATTTTAAGCAATACGTATCATTTATGGCTACGTCCAGGCCACGAAATTATTCGTGAAGCAGGTGGCTTGCATAAGTTTATGAACTGGGATCGTGCAATCTTAACGGATTCAGGTGGATTCCAAGTATTTAGCTTAAGTGATTTCCGACGTATTGAAGAGGAAGGCGTTCATTTCCGCAATCACTTAAATGGCGATAAATTATTCTTATCTCCAGAAAAAGCGATGGAAATCCAAAATGCATTAGGTTCAGATATCATGATGGCATTTGATGAGTGTCCACCGTTCCCAGCTACTTTTGAATACATGAAAAAGTCGGTAGAGCGTACAAGCCGCTGGGCAGAGCGTTGCCTAAAGGCGCATGAACGTCCACAAGATCAAGGTTTATTCGGTATTGTACAGGGCGGGGAGTTTGAAGAACTTCGTCGTCAAAGTGCGAAAGATCTTGTTTCAATGGACTTCCCTGGCTATGCTATCGGCGGTCTATCTGTTGGTGAACCGAAGGATATTATGAATCGTGTTCTTGAGTTTACAACACCACTTCTTCCTGATGATAAACCACGTTACTTAATGGGTGTAGGTTCTCCTGACTCGTTAATTGATGGTGCGATTCGCGGTGTTGATATGTTTGACTGTGTACTTCCGACTCGTATCGCTCGAAATGGTACATGTATGACAAGTGAAGGCCGCTTAGTTGTGAAAAACGCGAAATTCGCTAGAGACTTCGGGCCGCTTGATCCGAACTGTGATTGCTACACATGTAAAAACTATTCTCGTGCGTACATTCGTCACTTAATGAAATGTGATGAAACGTTCGGAATTCGTTTAACGTCTTATCACAACCTTCATTTTCTGTTAAACTTAATGGAGCAGGTGAGACAAGCTATTCGTGAAGACCGTCTTGGCGATTTCCGCGAAGAGTTCTTTGAACAGTATGGCTTTAATAAACCGAATGCTAAAAACTTCTAATACATAATTTAAAAGGAGGAACACAAGATGAATGCAGGTATGATGAATATCGTTATGATTGTTGCGATGTTTGCGATTTTCTATTTCTTATTAATTCGCCCGCAACAAAAGCGTCAAAAAGCAGTTGCTCAAATGCAAAATGAAATCAAAAAAGGTGATGCTATCGTAACAATCGGTGGTTTACACGCTACAATCGAATCAGTGGATGAAACGAAAATTGTTGTTAAATCTGGTGGTTCACACTTAACTTTTGATCGCAATGCGATTCGTGAAGTTGTGAAAAACTAATGATGAAGGCCCTGCATGAAATGTGCAGGGCCTTTTTTTAACTATTTTGTTTTGACATATTTACACCGAAAATACCTCCGAGTGTACTCGCACCCATTAATGCTAATTGGTAGAGTAACTGTGAGTTCGATAAAGTTTGAGAGAAGCCTAAATAGTTAACGAGAAAGACGAGAAGAGCGAATGTAAGGCCTGTTGTGAAACCTACTAGCCATCCTTTTCCTTGTGCCTTTTTACCAGCAATAAATCCAGACATAAGCATAGATAGAAGGGCTATTATAAAAATAGTAATTACTAATGTCCCTTCATTAATATTCGTAAATTTTAATAAAAGAGCCATGATCATACTTGTAATAGATGCGAGGATTAATAGGGTAATAATACCGAAGCCGATTGCGCTC
The DNA here is from genome assembly GCF_002976445.1 of Bacillus sp. MYb56. NCBI lineage: Bacteria > Bacillati > Bacillota > Bacilli > Caryophanales > Bacillaceae > Bacillus > Bacillus sp. MYb56. The sequence goes on along the minus strand of NZ_PCOH01000013.1, from coordinate 136,480 downwards.
GATAATTTTTTCGTTCCATCCATTATGCATTCCCCCTTTTTAATACAAGCATATTTTCATTTTGTTTAAGTTAGACTAGTTTCTTTTTTGTAGGGGAGCCTATAAGTAAAAAAAAGGGGATGTAGAAATGGAATGGGTATCAATAATCGGACGAACAATGCTTTTGTATATAATCATTTTAATTATTTTTCGTCTTATGGGTAAACGTGAAATTGGAGAATTAAGTGTATTAGATTTAGTTGTATTCATTATGCTCGGTGAAATGGCTGTAGTGGCAATCGAAAATACAGATAAATCACTTTGGCATCAATTAGTTCCAATGACTTTTCTTATGTGTATACAAATCATTTTGTCGGTCATTTCTTTAAAGTTTCAGCGTTTTCGGCATTTAATAGAAGGGGAGCCTGCAATTCTTGTGAATGCAGGTAAAATTGATGAAAAAAAGATGCGGAAGCAGCGATATAACATAGATGATTTATTGATGCAACTACGTGAGCAAGGAATCGGAGATGTGCGTGATGTAGAATACGCTATTTTAGAACCATCTGGAAAGTTATCTGTCTTTCAAAAACAAAAAAGTAAAAAGAGCAAAAATGATACACCAATTTTTACACTCCCACTAATTATTGATGGAGAAATTCAATACAATCATTTGCAAATGATCGAACATACAGATGGGTGGCTCGTTGAGAAACTGAATAACTTAGGTTATAAAGATGTGAAACAGATTTTATATTGTAGTTTTCAAAATGGACAGTTTTTCGTTGATTTGAAAGAAAATTAGAGGCTTACCATTTTGAATGGCAAGCCTGCTTACTTCAAAAATGAAAGTTTCCGAATGATAGGGAGACGACTTAATTCTTCTTTTCGAATGAGTTTGAAAACGAAGAGGAGAACGATATAAACGATTGTTGTTAAAGTGATTTCCCATAATGTTTGTATGCCAAGTGAATGAGAAAAAACGATATACTTATGAAGATAAAAACCGAAGGTACCAGCAATCCCGATAGCAACTCCGCCGAAAATATAGTCTTTTGCATAAATGGTAAATGCAATTTTCTTTAAAACAGTGGCGTAGTGAAGGAATGTTACGGTTACTATATTTGCTGCGATGGCGAGGGCAACCCCCATCATTTGGAACTCTGGGCGTGAAGCGAGTACAAAGATAACGATTAATTTTACGATAGCGCCAATAAATGTGTTCATCATAGCAGCGCGTGCTAAGTTTAAAGCTTGCAACACAGATGTAAGGGGGCTTTGAAAATAATGAAATAAAAAGCAAGGTGCAAGAAGCTGGATGAATGCGGCCGCGTTGTCTGATCCGTACATGAGAGTTAAAACTGGAGAAGCAAATACATATAATATAACGACTGACCATCCGCCGGTTATTAAGGAAATTCGAAGTGCTTGTTGTAATCGGTGTTCTACTAATTTGTGTTGTCTCTTTGCCATTGCCTCACTAATTGATGGGACGAGTGCTGTAGAAAGAGCATATGTAATAAAGGCTGGCAGTGATAGAAGTGGGAACGCATATCCGTTTAATATACCGTATTGCTGAGTTGCGACAGAAGCAGCAACGCCGGCGATCGCTAAGCTTTGCATAACGACGATAGGTTCAAAGAAATAAGAAACGGAACCAATTAAACGGCTTCCTGTAGTTGGTAAAGCAATGTCCATAAGGGAATAAAACGTATTTTTGCTCTCCTTTACAGTAGTGAAAAATCCAGAGCGTATAGATAAATGTTTTTCGCGTTGGAATAAAGTAAGTAAAAATAATAAAGATGCAACTTCACCTAGAACAGCTGATAGCATAGCACCGGCTGCAGCATATTCTACGCCGTAAGGTAAAAATAACCGAATGCATACAGCGATAATTGTAATGCGGACAACTTGTTCTATGACTTGAGCGTAAGCGCTCGGCTTCATGTTTTGTTTCCCTTGGAAATAACCACGTAAAACGGAAGAAACTGCAATAACAGGGACGACAGGTAAAATAGCCATTAATGGATAGTAAGTTCTTTCATCTGTTAATAATGTTTTTGCTAAAATAGGTGTGAGTAGCATAATCCCAATTGTTAAAATGATGCTAATAATGGATGTAACGGCTAGCGAGACAGTTAATATTTTTTTAACTCTTTGCTTATCGTTCACTGCTTCCGCTTCTGCTACAAATTTTGCGATTGCAACAGGAAGGCCAATTTGTGTTAATGTAATTGCTAAAATGAAGGTGGGGACAGCCATCATATAAAGGCCAACGCCTTCTTCGCCTAAAATACGTGCCATTACAATGCGGTTAATAAATCCAAGGATTTTTGTAATAAAACCGGCTATCATTAAAATAAATGCGCCTTTTAAAAAGCTTTGTCTCGTCATACTCTTCTCCTACCTTCTCAAAATCAATGGAATGATTTACAATAATTTATATGCACGTATGAGACAAGAATGACAAGCATTTAAGAGAGTGAAGTATGAAGGGTACTCTTGAAAGAAGTTATTACTGTCCATTAGAGCGGGATTAAAAGCGACTTTTCGTGCTGAAATAAGAAGGAGATGTTATATATGTTGGATAAAGAGGCTTTGGTAGAATCATACCGCGGACAGTTACAAGTCGTTTTAGAAAGTAAAGTAGAAGAGTTTCAAATGTTCGGTTACGACCGAGTGACAGATAATGATATTTGGAAGTTTCTCAAGGCGAAAAAGTGGAAAAAGATAGATAGTGATGTTAGGTTATATGAATTAGTAAATGATGTATTAAGAGTAAGTACTAATGAATATATGAATTATTTAACTGTTGAAGCATATCAAGCGCCACTTTGGTCGTTTGATGAATATGAAAATAAATAACCGACTGTAATTGGTTTGTTCTTCCTTTTGCAGTATAATGATAGGTATTGATAAAGAGGAATTAATTATGTCTAAGATTATATATAAAGGAGGTAGTGAAGAGGAAAAATAAATAATGAATAGTGTAGGTATTGTGAAAAGCTTACCGACACAGCTAGTGATGAACTAGCGGAAATACATGTATTTTATAGAAAGTAAGTCTACTAACTAGGCGTATGCACACGTGCGAAAATGAATCGTAAGAGATTTATTGAAAGTGTTAGTAGCAGAAAGAGGGTACATATGGCAAAGCGTGGTACAAGAATTGCCGCCTTTTTCCTCATCGTTTTATTAATTGGTGGAGTAATTGGTGCGGCAGGAAAAGACATAGCAAAAGGAATTAGTCTAGGACTAGACCTTCGCGGTGGTTTTGAAATTCTGTATGAAGTAAAACCAGCCAAAAAAGGTGATAAAATCGATCGTGATGCACTTGTAAGTACAGTAGGTGCTCTTGAAAATCGTGTCAATGTTCTTGGTGTAAGTGAGCCGAACATTCAAATCGAAGGGGAAGATCGAATTCGTGTACAGCTTGCTGGTGTACAAGATCAGCAAAAAGCACGTGAAATGTTATCAACACAAGCGAAACTAACATTCCGTGATGTGGATGATAACCTGCTTATGGACGGAACGGATTTAAAAGGCGGCGGAGCGAAGCAAACATTTGATGAGCAAGGCCGTGCGAGCGTAGGTCTTACACTAAAAAGCGCTGAAAAATTCCGTGAAGTAACTGAAAAGATTTCAAAAATGCCACCACCAACGAATTTAATGGTAATTTGGCTTGATTTTGAAGAAGGAAAAGATTCATATAAAGCAGAATCTGCAAAAACGAATAATCAGAAGTTTTTATCAGCAGCAACAGTAAGCCAAGTATTTAACCAAGCTGAAGTATCTATCGTAGGTGGAAACTTTACAGTTGAAAGTGCGAAAGAACTTTCATCTTTATTAAATGCAGGTGCACTTCCTGTTGATTTAAAAGAAATGTATTCAACATCTGTTGGAGCGAAATTTGGTCAACAAGCATTAGAGCAAACGATTTTCGCTAGTGCGATTGGTATTGCTATTATCTTCTTATTCATGCTTGTATTCTACCGTTTACCAGGACTTGTAGCGGTTATTATGTTAGGTTTATACATTTTCGTTACATTACTTGTCTTTAACTGGATGCATGCAGTTCTTACGTTACCGGGTATTGCGGCATTAGTGCTCGGGGTTGGTATCGCAGTTGATGCGAATATCATTACGTACGAGAGATTGAAGGAAGAGCTTAAAATTGGTAAGTCGATGATGTCAGCATTCCGTGCTGGTAACCATCGTTCATTATCGACAATTTTAGATGCGAACATTACAACAATTGCAGCAGCTGGTGTATTATTCGCTTACGGTAATAGCTCTGTAAAAGGATTCGCAACAAGTTTAATCGTAAGTATTTTAGTTGGTTTCATTACGAACGTATTCGGTACTCGTTTCTTACTAGGTTTACTTGTAAAGAGCCGTTACTTTGATAAGAAATTATCTTACTTTGGTGTTAAGGAAAAGGATATTATTCCATTAACAAAAGGTGTAGTACATCCACCGACGAGATTTGATCGTATTAACTTCGTAAATATCGGTCATAAATTCTTCTTATTCTCAATTGTAGTTGTCATTGCTGGGGCAATTATATTACCGATTTTCAAAATGAATCTTGGTATTGACTTTGCAAGTGGTACACGTATCGACTTGCAATCAAAACAAGCAACTACTGTTTCTAATGTTCATAAAGATTTGAAAGAATTGAACATCGATGTGAAGGAAGAAGATATTGTACCGACCGGAGATGACAATAAAGGTTTCGCAGTTCGTACAGTAGGTGTTCTATCGAAAGATGAAATTGCGAAAACAAAAACATTCTTCCACGATAAATACGGCACAGATCCAAACGTAAGTACAGTTTCGCCGACAATCGGTAAAGAGATTGCACGAAATGCATTTATCGCAGTACTAATTGCTTCTGCAGTAATCGTTTTATACGTAAGTATTCGTTTCCGTCTTACGTACGCAGTATCTGCAGTAATCGCATTATTACATGATGCATTCGTTATGATTGTTATGTTTAGTCTTTTCCAGATAGAGGTAGACTTAACGTTTATCGCTGCGGTATTAACGATTATTGGTTACTCTATCAATGACTCAATCGTTACGTTTGATAGAAACCGTGAGTTATACAAACAGAAAAAACGAGTTCGCGACATAAAAGATTTAGAAGAAATCGTAAACTCAAGTATTCGTCAAACAATTGGTCGTTCAATTAATACAGTGTTAACAGTGTTATTCCCAGTAATCACACTACTTATTTTCGGTAGTGAATCACTGCGTAACTTCTCACTTGCATTATTAATTGGATTAGTTGTAGGTACGTACTCTTCTATTTTCGTTGCTTCTCAAATTTGGTTAATGCTTGAAAACCGTCGTTTGAAAAAGGGCAAAAACAAGAAGAAGGTTGAGAAAGAAGAACCTGAACCGCAAGTATAAAAAAGATGATGTCTCATTATGAGGCATCTCTTTTTTCGTTTGTGGATACAATAAGATAGCAACTTTTGAAAGAATGAAATGGAATAAAGTGGTGATGTTATCGCTGATTTTGTTAAAATAAAGTGAAACTTTAATAAGTGGGGGTTTTGTTCATCCCCACTTATTATTAGCCCTCACCAATCGGGCTTTTACGGGCAGTTGATCTCCCACCTAACTTCCTTGTATTTGCTGGATTTTGAGGTGGGGGGCTTACTGCCCGCAAATAGCGGGATAAAAAGATAGGTTAAGAAAAGAAGGGATTTCAATTATGGAAAAAGATGAACGTTTTAAACAGGCCGAGTTTGGTGCTATTGTCGGAATCGTTGGTAATATTATATTAGCGATTGTAAAAGCGGTAATTGGTTATATTGGAAACAGTAAGGCACTTTTAGCGGATGCAGTGCATTCTGGATCAGATGTAATTGGCTCGTTAGCTGTACTTTTTGGATTACGAGCGGCAAAGCAACCGCCTGATGAAGATCATCCGTATGGTCATGGTAAAGCGGAATCGATTTCAGCGATTATTGTTGCGGTATTATTATTTATTGTTGGAATAGAGATAGCGATTTCGTCTATAAAAGCTTTTTCACAAGATTTGGAACCACCAAAAGGAATTACGATTTTTGCAGTTATTCTTTCGATTGTAGTGAAAGAAGGGATGTTTCAGTATAAATATCGATTAGGGAAGAGGATAAATAGTGCTGCAATTATTGCAAATGCATATGAACATCGTTCGGATGTGTTTTCTTCAATTGCAGCTTTAATCGGCATTTGTGCAGCTATTATCGGCAGTAAGTTAGGTATAGATTGGCTTGTATATGCCGATCCAATTGCGGGATTATTTGTTTCAATTCTCGTTGCTAAGATGGCATGGAGTATTGGAGCAGAAGCTATTCATGCAACGCTCGATCATGTTCTGCATGAAGAAGATGTTGTTCCGCTTAGGGAGGCAGTTTTTCAAGTGGAAGGTGTGAAAAAAATCGGCTCTTTATATGCAAGAGAACATGGCCACTATGTTATTGTCGATATTAAAGTATCTGTAGATCCATATATCACTGTAGAAGAAGGTCACCGCATCGGAAAACATGTAAAAGAAAAACTTATGAAACAAGATAACGTACAAAACGTTTTTGTACATATTAATCCGTATTCTCCAAATTAAACATAACAGATATTTAATTATATAGATATCGAATCGTAGTTTGCATTATATTGTCACCCCTTAATCTGTCTTGTATAATGGATAGGTTAAGGGGTGATTTCGTGTTACAACCGAAGACGCGTTGGAAAGAAAAAGAATATAATGAGGAACTAGTGAGTGAATTAGCAAATAAATTGCAACTATCACCTCTTGTGACTTCATTATTTCTTGGCAGAGGCTTAAATACAGAAGATAAGATTGTAGACTTTTTAAATACAGCAGATCAAGAATTTCATGATCCATTTTTACTTGAAGGAATGGATCGGACTGTAGAACGTGTGAAAAAAGCTATTGAAAATGGAGAACAAATATTAATATTTGGCGATTACGATGCGGACGGAGTAAGTAGTACGACTGTGTTATATCTTGCTCTCAAAGAATTAGGTGCAGAAGTAGAGTTTTATATTCCAAATCGTTTTACTGAAGGCTATGGGCCAAATGAAGAAGCGTTTCGTTGGGCGCACAGTGCAGGGTTCTCACTAATTATTACTGTCGATACTGGTATCGCAGCGGTACATGAAGCGAAGGTAGCGAAGGAACTTGGAATAGATCTTATTATTACAGATCATCATGAGCCACCACCGGAATTACCAGAGGCACTTGCGATTATTCATCCGAAATTAGAAGGCGGGGTTTATCCGTTTCATTATTTAGCGGGTGTTGGTGTTGCATTTAAAGTTGCACATGCACTTTTGGGTCGTGTACCAGAGCATTTGTTGGAAATTGCAGTAATCGGTACGGTAGCCGATTTAGTATCGCTTCACGGTGAAAATAGATTGTTAGTACAGCGTGGACTGAAGCATATGCGAATGACTCGGAATATCGGTTTAAAGGCGTTATTTAAAGTTGCTAACGTTTCGCAAAGCGAAATTACAGAAGAAAGCATCGGGTTCGCACTCGCACCTCGTATTAATGCAGTTGGTCGTTTGGAAGATGCAACACCTGCTGTACACCTTTTATTATCAGAAGATCCAGAGGAAGCGAAAGAGCTAGCTGAAGAAATTGATGAGCTGAACAAACTTCGAAAAGATATTGTAAAGCAAATTACTGAAGAAGCTATCGCTGAAGTCGAAAATAATTTCCCGCCAGAAGAAAATAAAGTATTAGTCCTTGCAAAAGAAGGTTGGAATCCAGGGGTAATTGGAATTGTCGCTTCTAAGTTAGTTGAACGTTTTTATCGTCCAACGATTGTATTAAGCATTGATCCTCATAAAGAAACAGCAAAGGGATCGGCTCGTAGTATTGCAGGATTTGATTTGTTTGCAAACCTTTCAGATTGCCGTGAATTGTTACCGCATTTCGGAGGTCATCCGATGGCAGCGGGAATGACACTTAATATGAATGATGTGGATGAATTAAGACGCAGGTTAAATGAGCAAGCAGATGTAATTTTAACAGCAGAAGATTTTATTCCGATTACAGCAGTGGATGCATTTTGTAAAGTAGAGGATGTAACGCTTGCCGCGATTGAGGATATGCAAAAGTTAGCGCCATTTGGCGTAGGAAATCCGAAACCGCGTATTGCGGTGAAAGATGCCGACTTAGAAAGTATCCGTGCAATTGGATCTGATGGTTCGCATTTAAAAATGGCTCTTCGTGATGGACAAGCAACACTGGACACGATTGGATTTGGATTTGGTACTTATGCGAAAGAAATCTCTCCAGTTGCGAAGGTTTCTGTAGTAGGAGAAGTGTCCATTAATGAATGGAATAACTTTAAAAAGCCGCAATTAATGGTGCAAGATATTGCTGTAGAGGCATGGCAATTATTTGACTGGCGTAGTATGCGTAATGTAGAAGCAAATTTAGCAGAACTTCCGAAAGAAAAAATAACAATGGTGTATTTTTCTGAAGAGGTATTGAATAAATTTTCTTTAGAAGGCTATAAAGAACAGCTCGTGCATGCATCAGAGGTAGCTCATTTTGATGATCAATACATTGTGCTACTTGATTTGCCGAAAGGAACAGATGAATTAGGTGATGTATTTAAGGTTGGATTCCCAGCTCGAATTTACACGCTATTTTATCAAGAGAATAATCATTTATTTAGTACGGTCCCAACGAGGGAACATTTTAAATGGTACTATTCTTTCTTAAGCCAAAAAACACCATTTTCTTTAAGGCAATATGGGGAACAACTGTGTCGTCATAAAGGTTGGTCAAAAGATACAGTAAATTTCATGACACAGGTGTTTTTTGAGTTAGAATTTGTTACAATAAAAGACGGTGTCATTTTTATGGCAGACAAAAAACAAAAGCGTGATTTAATTGAATCGAACACATATCGTGAGAAAATGAACCACTTACAATTAGAGAAAGAATTGGTTTATAGCACATATCAGCAACTATATACATGGTTTGAAACGATTCGTGATCATAAATAAGTAGAACAGTTAGGGTAAAGGATTTGTATTTACAAACCTTTTATATCTGAGGAGGATTCAGAAATATGGATTTCAAGCAACATATCGCAATTGTACCAGATTATCCGAAAGAAGGTATTGTGTTTAAAGACATTACACCTTTAATGAACGACGGAAAAGCATATAAAGCAGCAACAGATGCAATCGTTGAGTATGCAAATAAAAGAGACATTGATGTTGTAGTAGGACCAGAAGCGCGTGGTTTTATTATTGGTTGCCCAGTTTCTTATGCATTAGAAGTAGGTTTCGCACCAGTTCGTAAATTAGGAAAATTACCACGTGAAGTAATTACAGTTGACTACGGTAAAGAATATGGAACGGATGTTTTAACAATCCATAAAGATGCAATTAAGCCCGGCCAACGTGTATTAATTACAGATGACTTATTAGCTACAGGTGGAACAATCGAAGCGACAATTAAACTAGTTGAAGAACTTGGTGGAGTTGTAGCAGGAATTGCATTTTTAGTAGAGCTTACTTACTTAGATGGTCGTAAAATGTTAGATGGTTACGATGTATTAGTATTAGAAAAATACTAATCATTATATAGGTGAAACTACGGTGATAAAAAAGTACCCGTGAATCTCTTGGAGAGGAGCGGGTACTTTTGTATAATTGCACAAAAAAACATGGTGAAATGTCAGTAAAATCTTTTCCTTTTCACAATTCACAATCATTGGGTTATAATGATAGAATATAATTTATTCTATTCAATAAAGATAAAGTCAATTTTCAATAAAAGGTGATTCGATGGCAAATGAGCAAGTACTAACAGCTGAACAGGTACTCGAGAAAGCAAGTCAATATTTAGCGGATGAAGATATTGAGCTAGTGGCACGTGCCTATGAATATGCGCGTGATGCACATAGCGAACAATATAGAAAATCGGGTGAACCATATATTATTCACCCAATTCAAGTTGCAGGTATTTTAGTTGATTTACACATGGATCCGGCTACAGTATCGGCAGGTTTCTTACATGATGTAGTGGAAGATACAGAAATTACATTAGAAGACATTGAACGGGAATTTAATAAAGAAATCGCTATGCTTGTCGATGGTGTTACAAAGCTTGGAAAGATTAAATACAAATCCCATGAGCAGCAACAAGCAGAAAACCATCGCAAAATGTTTATTGCAATGGCTCAAGATATTCGAGTTATTTTAATTAAACTAGCTGATCGTCTTCATAACATGCGTACATTGAAACATTTGCCTCAAGAGAAGCAGCGTCGCATTGCAAATGAAACGTTAGAAATCTTTGCACCTTTAGCACATAGACTCGGAATTAGTACTATTAAATGGGAGTTAGAGGATACGTCACTTCGCTATTTAAACCCGCAGCAATATTATCGTATTGTGAATTTAATGAAGCGTAAACGTGCAGAGCGTGAAGAATATTTAGATGAAGTAATGACTGGCATTCGCGAGAAATTAAAAGAGGTTTCAATTCAACCTGAGATTTCTGGAAGACCAAAACATATTTACAGTATTTATCGTAAAATGGCATTGCAAAATAAACAATTCAATGAAATTTACGATTTACTAGCTGTACGTGTCGTTGTGAATAGTATTAAAGATTGCTATGCGGTGCTTGGAATTATTCATACGTGCTGGAAACCAATGCCAGGTCGTTTTAAAGATTATATTGCAATGCCGAAAGCAAATTTATATCAATCTCTTCATACGACTGTAATTGGACCAAAAGGTGATCCGCTAGAAGTGCAAATTCGTACGAAAGAAATGCATGAGATTGCAGAATTCGGAATCGCGGCACATTGGGCGTATAAAGAAGGTAAAGCAGCAGAAACAACGGGTACATTAGAGAAGAAACTAACTTGGTTCCGTCAAATATTAGAATGGCAAAATGAAGCTTCTAATGCAGAAGAATTTATGGAGTCATTAAAAATTGATTTATTCTCTGACATGGTATTCGTCTTTACACCAAAAGGCGATGTAATGGAATTACCACTTGGCTCTGTTCCAATTGATTTTTCGTATCGTGTCCATTCGGAAATTGGAAACAAGACAATTGGTGCAAAAGTAAATGGGAAAATGGTGACGCTTGATTATAAGTTGAAAACTGGTGACATCATTGAAATTTTAACATCGAAACATTCGTATGGTCCAAGTCAAGATTGGGTAAAGCTTGCTCAAACATCTCATGCGAAAAATAAAATACGTCAATTCTTTAAGAAACAACGTAGAGATGAAAATATTGAAAAAGGCCGTGAACTTGTTGAAAAAGAAGTGCGTGGCTTAGAGTATGAGATGAAAGAAGTATTAGCGCTTGATAATTTAAAACGTGTCGCTGAGAAGTTTAACTTTGCAAATGAAGAAGATATGTTTGCAGCAGTTGGATATAACGGAATTACAGCAGCGCAAATTGTTACGCGACTAACGGACAAGTTCCGTAAACAACGTGAAGAAGAAGACATCGTTGAAGTTAAAGAAGTTCGTAAACCGATGAAAATTCGAAAATGGGATTCTGGTGTAAAGGTAAGTGGTGCAGATAATTTGTTAATTCGTTTATCAAAATGCTGTAACCCAGTTCCAGGCGATGATATCGTTGGGTATATTACGAAAGGTCGAGGCGTATCAATTCACCGTTGCGATTGCGTCAATGTGCATACAGAAGAAGCGGTGGAGCGTTTATTAGAAGTAGATTGGGAAGGTAGTCCTGAAAAAGAAATTGAGTACAATGTTGATATTGAAATTTCAGGCTATGATCGTCGTGGTTTATTGAATGAAGTATTACAAGCTGTTACAGAAACGAAGACGTATATCTCAGCTGTTTCTGGTAGAAGTGATCGTAATAAGATGGCAACGATTAACATGTCGATTTCTATTCGAAACTTACAACACTTGAAAAAAGTAGTAGAGCGCATTAAACGCGTTCCAGAAATTTATGCCGTACGACGCATGATGCATTAATAGGGAGTGTAGAAAAGATGAGAGTTGTTTTACAACGATCAAAGGAAGCGTCTGTCACAGTAGATGGCGAGATTGTAGGACAAATTCCATTCGGTTTAACATTACTAGTTGGCATTACGCATGAAGATACAGAAAAAGATGCAACTTATATCGCAGAAAAAATTGCAAACCTACGTATTTTTGAAGATGAGAGCGGAAAGATGAACCACTCTGTACTTGATATGAAGGGACAAGTTCTATCTATTTCGCAATTTACATTATACGGAGATTGCCGTAAAGGAAGACGTCCAAACTTTATGGATGCTGCGAAACCTGATTATGCAGAACATTTATATGATTTCTTTAATGAAGAAGTTCGTAAACAAGGACTACATGTGGAGACAGGACAGTTCGGAGCAATGATGGACGTTTCTTTAATCAATGATGGTCCGGTGACCTTAATTGTAGAAAGTAAATAGTGTTGTCCAAGAAGAGAGGATTATAGGTCCTCTCTTTTTTCATACATTGTTGTATGTTTTGTTCATTTATCCCGCTATTTGTGGGAGATCCACTGCTCGTAAAAGCCTGATTAGTGAGGGCTAATAATGAGTGGCGATGGACAAAACCCCTATTCATTAAAGTTTCACTTTATTTGGAATCAATAGCTGTTTCGGTTATGTATAACTCTTTCATCAATATGGAACAATAAAAAGTAAAACATCTATATTGAATGTGAGGGATATACGTATGCGTATGAATGAAAAAGGGCATTCTGTTACAAATGGTGCAAATCAACTGTTTAACGTAAATTTTCATGATTTTATTTCAAAAGAGCAAAACAATACTTCAATGGAGCTCGCTTCTGAGTTTGGGATTTCTCTTCAAGATGTAAAGCGTCTAAAGAAGCAGATTGAGCGCTCTTAGAGTACTTGACAATCCTACTCAACAAACGTATAGTAATTTTATATTTACATATGAATATAACCGTTGATAGAGAAGAGTAAATGAGACACACATGGAAAGAGAAGAAATGTCTTAGGCTGAAAACATTTCTGCATGATGACTGATTGAATGACACTCTAGAGGTTTCAACTTGAACGGCATATATGCTTAGTAGAGATGAACGCAAATTTAAGCGTTATTAAAAAAGTGGAAGCATACGTGCTTCAATTAGGGTGGCACCACGGGTATAATACTCTCGTCCCTACTGTTCAAACAGTAGAGGCGGGAGTTTTTTTATTTTTATTAAGATTAAAACAATTTGAGGAGGAACTGAATATGTCTATTCAAATCCCACGCGGAACGCAAGATATTCTTCCAGGTAGCGTTGAGTTATGGCAGTATATCGAAGGGCAAGCACGCGAAATTTGCCGTCGTTACAATTATAAAGAAATTCGTACACCAATTTTTGAACACACTGAGCTATTTTTACGTGGTGTTGGTGATACGACAGATATCGTACAAAAAGAAATGTACTCATTCCAAGATCGTGGAGAGCGTAGTTTAACATTACGTCCAGAAGGTACTGCACCTGTTGTACGTTCTTACGTTGAAAACAAAATGTTCGGTGATGCAACACAACCAACGAAATTATACTATATTGGTCAAATGTTCCGTTACGAAAGACCACAAGCAGGTCGCTATCGTCAATTCGTACAATTCGGTATTGAAGCAATCGGTAGTAACGATCCTGCGATTGATGCAGAAGTAATTGCACTTGCTGTAGAGTTTTACCGCGGCATGGGCTTAAAAAATATTAAAGTTGTATTAAACAGCTTAGGTGATGCAGCGAGCCGTCAAGCGCACCGTGATGCGTTAATCGCACACTTCGAGCCACGTATCGGTGAGTTCTGTTCTGACTGCCAATCTCGTTTAGAAAAGAACCCTCTTCGTATTTTAGATTGTAAGAAGGACCGTAACCATGAATTAATGGGAACAGCACCATCTATTACAGAATACTTAAACGAAGATTCAGCAGTATACTACGACAAAGTACAAGAACTACTAACGATGATGGATGTTCCATTTGAGAAAGATCCGAATTTAGTACGTGGTTTAGACTACTACCAACACACTGTTTTTGAAATTATGAGTGAGGCAGAAGGTTTCGGTGCTATCACAACATTAAGTGGCGGTGGCCGTTATAACGGACTTGTACAAGAAATCGGTGGACCGGAAATGCCAGGTATCGGTTTTGCGATGAGTATTGAGCGTTTAATTATGGCGCTGAAGGCTGAAAATATTGAGTTACCAATTGAACATAGTATTGATTGTTACGTTGTAGCACTTGGTGAAAAAGCGAAAGATCGTGCTGCAAAAGTTGCGTTCGATCTTCGTAAAGCTGGATTATCAGTTGAAAAAGATTATTTAGATCGCAAAATGAAAGCACAATTTAAATCTGCAGATCGTTTAAATGCGAAATACGTAGCTGTATTAGGGGAAGATGAGCTAGATAAAGGCATCATTAACTTAAAAGATATGGCAACAGGCGGACAAGAAGAAGTAGCGTTAGATGTATTTGCTTCATATGTAGCAGAGAAATTAATATAGGGGGAACTTAAAGTGGCTGAAAGAACACATGCATGCGGAAAAGTAACAGTAGAAGCGGTTGGACAAACAGTTCAATTAAAAGGTTGGGTACAAAAACGCCGTGATTTAGGTGGATTAATCTTTATCGACTTACGTGACCGTACAGGTATCGTACAAGTTGTATTTAATCCAGAAACATCAAAAGAAGCGTTAGAAGTAGCAGAAACGATTCGTAGCGAATACGTATTGCACGTAGAAGGTACAGTTGTTGAACGTGGTGAAGGCGCAATTAATGATAATATGGCAACTGGTCGTATTGAAGTACAAGCATCGAAAGTAAATGTATTAAACGCAGCGAAAACAACGCCAATCATTATTGCTGATGATACAGATGCATCAGAAGATGTGCGTTTAAAATATCGTTACTTAGACTTACGTCGTCCTGCAATGTTTAACACATTCAAAATGCGTCATGACGTAACGAAAACAATTCGTAACTTCTTAGATACAGAAGAGTTCTTAGAAGTTGAAACACCAATTTTAACGAAGAGCACGCCAGAAGGAGCTCGCGACTATTTAGTACCAAGCCGTGTGCATGATGGTGAATTTTATGCATTACCTCAATCTCCGCAGCTATTTAAACAGCTTCTTATGGTCGGTGGATTTGAGCGTTACTATCAAGTAGCACGTTGTTTCCGTGACGAAGATTTACGTGCGGACCGTCAACCGGAATTCACGCAAATTGATATCGAGGCATCATTCTTAACACAAGATGAAATTTTAGAAATGATGGAGCGTATGATGACGAAAGTCATGAAGGATGCAAAAGGTGTAGAAGTTAGTGCACCATTCCCTCGTATGAAATATGCTGATGCAATGGCTCGCTTTGGTTCTGATAAGCCGGATACACGCTTTGAAATGGAACTAAAAGACCTATCTGAATTTGCAGTAGGTTGTGGATTTAAAGTATTTACAAGTGCTGTAGAAAACGGCGGACAAGTAAAAGCGATTAACGCAAAAGGTGCAGCGAGCAAATACTCTCGTAAAGACATCGATGCATTAACTGAATTCGCCAAAGTATACGGTGCAAAAGGTCTAGCTTGGCTTAAAGTTGAAGAAGACGGCTTAAAAGGACCGATTGCGAAATTCTTCGGTGAAGAAGAGGCAAACGTGTTAATGAGTACATTAGAAGCGGATGCTGGTGACTTATTACTATTCGTAGCAGATAAGAAAAGTGTTGTTGCAGATAGCTTAGGTGCACTTCGTTTACGTCTAGGTAAAGAACTTGAGTTAATTGACGAAAGTAAATTTAACTTCCTATGGGTAACTGATTGGCCACTTCTTGAGTACGATGAAGATGCAGATCGTTACTTCGCAGCTCACCACCCATTCACAATGCCATTCCGTGAAGACGTTGAGTTATTAGAAACAGCACCAGAAAAAGCACGTGCACAAGCATATGACCTTGTATTAAACGGTTATGAGCTTGGTGGTGGATCACTTCGTATTTACGAGCGTGACGTACAAGAAAAAATGTTCAAAGCACTTGGATTCTCACAAGAAGAAGCACAAGAACAATTCGGATTCTTATTAGAAGCATTCGAATACGGTACACCACCACACGGCGGAATCGCATTAGGTTTAGACCGTCTTGTTATGTTACTTGCAGGTCGTACGAACCTTCGTGATACAATTGCATTCCCGAAAACAGCAAGCGCAAGCTGCTTATTAACAGAAGCGCCAAGCCCAGTTGCAGAAGCTCAGCTTGAAGAGCTAAGCTTAAAATTGAGCTTGAAAGAAGAGAAGTAAGAATAGAGTCTAGATGGTTATACTAACCCCATCTAGGCTTTTTTTATAGAGGTTGTTTAAAAAGTCCGGTTTACATTATGTTTTCCTTGTTTGAAATATGTATTTTTAGGAATTCTATAACTTTTTCTATACAAATAGTCGGAAAAAGGCTAGAATACATGGTAGACCATTTTTGTAATAGGAGTGTAGAGCTGAATGTTACATCAATTTTCACGTAATGAATTAGCCTTTGGAAAAGAAGGCCTTGAAATATTAAAAAATAGTACAGTCGGTATTTTAGGTATTGGCGGCGTAGGATCATTTTCGGCAGAAGCGTTAGCACGTTCTGGCGTAGGACGTCTTGTATTAGTTGACAAAGATGTTGTAGATATTACAAACGTAAACCGTCAAATTCACGCGTTAGTATCTACTGTAGGACGTTCAAAAGTAGAATTAATGAAAGAGCGTATTGCAGATATTAATCCAGAGTGTGAAGTAATTGGACTAGAGATGTTTTATACAGATGAAACATATGAAGAGTTCTTTAAACACGGTTTAGATTTCGTAGTAGATGCATCTGATACGATTACGTTCAAAATTCATTTAATTAAACAATGTTTACGTCGTAAAATCAAAATTATCTCATGTATGGGTGCGGCAAATAAAATGGACCCAACTCGTTTCCGTATTGCGGACATTTCTAAAACACATACAGATCCAATTGCGAAAGTAATTCGTACGAAGCTTCGTAAAGATGGTATTAAAAAAGGTGTAAAAGTTGTCTTCTCTGACGAAAACCCAATCGTAATTCGTGAAGAAGTACGTAAAGAAATCGTACCAGACGAAAATGCAAAAATTCGTAAAGCGAAATTACCACCTTCTTCAAATGCGTTCGTACCATCTGTGGCTGGTTTAATTATGGCAAGTCACGTTGTACGTGAGCGTATTAAAAACGTAGAAGTGAAGCGTGTAGGGCAAGAATAAAAAGGAAGCATATATCGTTTAGGATATATGCTTTTTGTATGTTTTAAAGAAATGTCGATGTCGAATCGTTAATATAATTTCATTTACTGTGGTGCTTTTTCACTAAGGGAAAATAAACAGGGATGTCACTTAGTTGAAAAAGTGGCATCCCTGTTTTTAGTTTTCTGCAGAATATATAATATCTAAATTTCCATTTTGATCGGTTTTGAAAATCGGAGCAATTTGCTCTTCTTGTTCTTCGACCGAAACAAGTTTTCGAGCACGATCCATAATTCTAACAAGCATTGCATAATCTTCTTCGATTGCTTGTTGTTTTTTTGTGAGAACAGCTAATTTTGCTTCAAGTTCATTATTCATTTTTTGCAGGGAAGTGAGCTGATCTTGTAATACGTCATTTTCAGTTTGTAACTTTGCGAGTGAAGGGTTATTGTGCTCCAAGTTTTGCAAAAATGAGATGACATTTTGCATTGTAAGATCTTGTTTATTTGGGACAATATCTTCTGAAAACTCGGCATCGATTACGAGCTGCCGAGTTTGTGTGAACTGCTCTTTTTCTATTTTAGCTTCCGAACGCTTTAATTCTTTACGTTGTTTTTTTGCGATTTGCACCGCATCTTCATAATATGGTCTTACTTCAGCATTCCATCTAAAGCCACAAGCTGCTGAAGTTCGGTTTAATGTATCACCAACTTCATCGAATGCTTTTATTTGTGTACTTCCGCTGCGAATATGTCGTAAAACAGTTGCGGCTAAAAGGAGATCGTCTTCTTTTGTCCATGCATCTTGACGTGTTTTCATAAGCGAACCCTCCGTAATGGTGACGTTTTCGCTTATATTACCCTTTATTCTTCGTTTTATGCGAACTTTGTAATCTTTCATAAACAGTAGAAAGTACTTGTTCAAATTTTCCTGTCGTTTTCGGTTTATAATATTGCTTGTTTTTAATTTTATCAGGTAAGTATTGTTGTTGTACCCAACCGTTTGGGTGATCGTGTGGATATAAGTATCCGATGCCTCTTCCTAACGATTCGGCTCCTTTATAATGACTATCTTTTAAATGACTTGGAATATCGCCTGTTTGGCCATTACGTAAATCGTGTAGTGCGGCATCGAGTGCTTTATAGGCCGAGTTTGATTTCGGTGATAGACAAAGTTCAATAACAGCATTTGCAAGTGGTATGCGTGCCTCTGGGAAGCCGACCCGTTCAGCTGATTCAATCGCTGCAAGTGTACGTTGTCCAGCTTGTGGGCTAGCAAGTCCGATATCTTCATATGCCATAATAAGCAGACGTCTACCGATGCTTTGTAAGTCACCAGCTTCAATAAGACGTGCTAAATAATGAAGTGCGGCGTTCACATCACTTCCGCGTACTGATTTTTGAAAAGCAGATAAAACGTCATAGTGAGCATCGCCACCTTTGTCGTGAACGAAACTCTTTTTCTGTAAGCATTCTTCTGCGATTTCAAGTGTAATTTCCGCGGCTTTGTCGTCAGTTGTAAAGCTAGATAAAACAGCTAGTTCAAGTGCATTATAAGCTGAGCGCATATCTCCGCCTGACGCATTTGCAAAGTGATGTAATGCTTCATCCGTAACAGTTACATCATATTCCCCAAGCCCTTTTTCTTTATCTTCAAGCGCTCGTTTTAAGCCAATTAAAATATCATCTTCTGTTAATGCGTGTAATTCGAAGATTTGACAACGACTTCGAATAGCAGAATTAATAGCATGGAACGGATTGCTTGTCGTTGCACCAATTAAAGTAAGAAGTCCGCTTTCTAAATGGGGTAATAGAAAGTCTTGCTTCGCTTTATCTAGCCTATGAACTTCATCCAAAATTAAAACGAGGTGCCGATGCATCTTCGCTTCCTGTACGACAACTTCCATATCTTTTTTATTATGAGTAACAGCGTTTAAGAGGCGAAACAGGGTTCCAGTACTTCCTGCAATTGCGCTAGCGATTGATGTTTTTCCTGTGCCTGGAGGACCGTATAAAATCATTGATTGAAAATGATTTGCTTGGACCATACGCCATAAAATCTTGCTTTCACCAACTAAATGCTGTTGTCCGATAATTTCTTGAATATTTGTAGGGCGCATTCGATGTGCGAGTGGTTGTTTCATTTGACCCTCTCCCTTAATGTATAATCTCATTCTATCGTACCATTTTTTTTGATGAAATTTGAAATAGGATGCTGTTTTGTGGGGGGGATGAATATGAATATTCCTATTTTTCTTTCAATTGTAATAATTTCCGAGTTTTTCAATGTGATTTTATGTTATCATTTTGATACACAAGTTGAAATTTCTTATAATACTATATTATGCTATAATTTCATAGGATTTTAAATTGTGTTCTTTTATAAAGTGAAACTTTAATTAGTGGGGGTTTTGTTCATCCCCCACCTAACTTCTTTGCTCCAGCCGAATTTTGAGGTGGGAGTTTTACTGCCCGCAAATAGCGGGATAAATAAGATATAACCAATAGAAGTGAAAATTTGAAATGAGGTGCAAATAGATGAAGATTTCAACGAAAGGCCGCTACGGCTTAACAATTATGATCGACCTTGCAAAAAAGTTTGGTGAAGGCCCAATTTCATTAAAATCAATTGCACAGGCACATGACCTATCTGAGCATTACTTAGAGCAATTAATTTCACCACTTCGTAACGCTCGTCTTGTAAAGAGTACGCGTGGTGCATATGGCGGATATGTATTATCTGATCAGCCAGTCAACATTACAGCTGGAGATGTAATCCGTGTACTAGAGGGTCCAATTAGTGTTGTAGAAATGATAGAAGAAGAAGAACCAGCACAACGCCAATTATGGATGCGTGTTCGTGATGCAGTGCAAGAAGTATTAGATAGTACAACTTTAGAAGATTTAGTACGTTATGAGGAAGAAAATCACGGGGGCTATATGTTTTACATTTAATTCCTTGTGAAACGATTTGGAAAGAAGGAGATTTAATGGAACGCATTTACTTAGATCATGCTGCGACATCTCCGACTCACCCAGAAGTGGTCGAAAAGATGATTCCATATATGACAGAAACATTTGGAAACCCGTCTAGTATTCACTTTTATGGGCGTCAAACGCGCCATGCGGTAGATGAGGCGAGACGTGTGTGTGCACGTAGCATTCACGCGAGTCCAAATGAAATTATATTCACGAGCGGTGGTACAGAAGCTGATAATTTAGCACTTATAGGTGTAGCGCGTGCGAATCGTCATAAAGGTAACCACGTTATTACAACGCAAATTGAACATCATGCGATTTTGCATACGTGTGAATTGTTAGAGCGTGAAGGATTTGAAGTGACGTATTTACCTGTTGATGAAACAGGGCGTGTTCAAGTTTCTGACATACAAAAGGCACTAACGGAAGAGACGATTCTTGTATCTATTATGTTCGGGAATAATGAAGTAGGGACAATACAACCAATTGTGGAAATAGGTAAGCTGTTAAAAGAGCATCAAGCTTATTTCCACACAGATGCTGTACAAGCTTACGGTTTAATAGAAATAGATGTGAAAGAGTTTGGTATTGATTTATTATCGATTTCCGCTCACAAAATTAACGGCCCAAAAGGTGTAGGGTTCCTATATGCTGGTGCAAATGTGAAATTTGAACCGTTATTAATAGGCGGAGAGCAAGAAAGAAAACGTCGTGCTGGTACTGAAAATGTACCTAGTATTGTTGGACTTCAACATGCAGTTTCGCTAGCTGAAAAAACTCGTGAGCAAAAAAATGCCCAATATGAAGAGTTTAAAGATATAATGGTATCTGTCTTCAAAAATGAGGACATTCATTTCGAGGTAAACGGAGACTTGGAATATCGCTTACCACATGTGTTTAATATAAGTTTTACAGGAATGAATATTGAACCGTTTCTTGTAAACCTAGACTTAGCTGGTATTGCAGTATCAAGTGGTTCTGCTTGTACAGCTGGTTCGATTGATCCATCACATGTATTAGTGGCGATGTTCGGAAAAGACTCCGATCAAATACGTTCATCCGTACGCTTTAGTTTCGGACTTGGAAATACGAAAGAGCAAATTGAAAAAGCGGCGTACGAAACAGTGAAAATCGTGAAGCGATTAACACAAAATTAGCATGGGAGGTGACATGATGAACAAACTACCTCAAGAAACACGCGTTGTCATCGGGATGTCCGGTGGCGTCGATTCATCTGTAGCAGCTCTTTTATTAAAAGAGCAGGGTTATGATGTAATCGGAATTTTTATGAAAAACTGGGATGATACAGATGCAAATGGTGTCTGCACAGCAACAGAAGATTACAATGATGTAATTGAAGTGTGTAACCAAATCGGCATTCCGTATTATGCAGTAAACTTTGAAAAACAATACTGGGATAAAGTATTCACGTACTTTTTAGATGAGTACCGAGCTGGTCGTACACCAAACCCAGATGTAATGTGTAACAAAGAAATTAAATTTAAAGCATTTTTAGAGCATGCAATTGCACTTGGTGCTGATTATGTAGCAACAGGTCATTATGCACGCGTTGCTTATATGGACGGCGAATATAAAATGCTTCGCGGCGTTGATGACAATAAAGATCAAACATATTTCTTAAATCAATTAAGCCAAGAGCAACTATCAAAAACAATGTTCCCATTAGGTGAATTAAAGAAACCACAAATTCGCGAAATGGCGACAGAAGCTGGTTTAGCGACAGCGGCGAAGAAAGATAGTACTGGTATTTGCTTCATCGGTGAGCGTAACTTTAAAGATTTCTTAAGTAACTATTTACCGGCGCAACCAGGTGTGATGCAAACATTATCTGGTGAAGTGAAAGGGAAACATGATGGTTTAATGTATTATACAATTGGACAACGTCATGGCCTTGGTATTGGTGGTAATGGTGATCCGTGGTTTGCTGTGGGGAAAAACTTGAAAGAAAACATTTTATATGTTGATCAAGGATTCCATAACGAACTTCTATATGGTGATGAAGTTATTGCTACGAATGTAGGCTGGGTAAGTAATAAAGCGAAGGAAAAAGAATTTACGTGTACAGCGAAATTCCGTTATCGTCAAGCAGACAATAAAGTAACGGTTCAAATCGTTGATGAAAATACAGTTCGTATTCTTTGTGATGAGCCAATTCGTGCGATTACGCCAGGCCAAGCAGTTGTTTTCTATGATGGAGATGAGTGCTTAGGCGGCGCTACAATTGATGAAGTATATCATAGTGGTAAGAAATTAGATTATTTAGGATAACACGAGAAGCCTCTGCCGATTAGCGGTTAGAGGTTTCTTTTACATAAAGCGAATTTTTGTTCGCTTGGAAAATACATTCTTTGTTATAATTTGTTGTAGAGGTGAAGGATATGTCAAACAAACTTGAAACAGGTATTAAATATATGCAAGAAGGAAACTGGGAAGAAGCAGCTGAAAATTTCACAGAAGCAATCGAAGAAAATCCGAAAGATGCGCTTGGATACATTAACTTTGCGAATTTATTAGATGTATTAGGTGATAGTGAGCGAGCAATTTTATTTTATAAACGTGCATTAGAATTAGATGGTAAATCTGCGGCTGCTTATTATGGCTTAGGAAACGTATATTACGGTCAAGAGCAATTTGCAGAGGCGAAGGCTGTATTTGAACAAGCGATGCAAGTGGGATTACAATCAGCTGACGTAACATTTATGTTAGGTATCACACATGTGCAACTTGGAAATGATCGTCTTGCACTTCCATTTTTACAAAGAGCGACGGAATTAGATGAAGGCGATGTAGAAGCTGTTTTCCAATGCGGACTTTGCTTCGCACGACTAGAACATATTCAAGAGGCAAAACCTTATTTTGAAAAGGTGTTAGAAATGGATGAAGAGCATGCAGATGCGTATTATAATTTAGGTGTTGCGTACGTATTCGAGGA
Organism: Bacillus sp. MYb56; assembly: GCF_002976445.1. NCBI lineage: Bacteria > Bacillati > Bacillota > Bacilli > Caryophanales > Bacillaceae > Bacillus > Bacillus sp. MYb56. The sequence goes on along the minus strand of NZ_PCOH01000013.1, from coordinate 113,299 downwards.
GAATAACGAGAAAGCTCTTACTTTATTTAAGAAAGCGACTGAAATTCAAGCAGACCACTTTTTAGCTGGTAATGGTATTCGTTTATTAGAGCAAGAAGCTGAATAAAGTGAAATTATAGTTTAATGCGCAGTTACCCCTCATCTAAAGATTGTGAAAGAGGTGGGGGATGTACTGCTCATTAAAGTGAAAAGAACTCGGAAAGGAGAGGAAATATGGGAAATCAACATGCAATGGATTTGTTTGAGGAAGAAAAAAAATTTATAAAAGCGCAAGTTCTTCATACCATTTTCCACAACGAAGAAAACCTCTATTCCGTTGTCAGTATGAAAGTCATTGAAACGAATGAAACATACGACGAAAAAAAAGTAATGATAAACGGTCATTTTCCCCGTATGCATGAAGATGAAGTGTTTACATTAACAGGTCATTTTAAAGACCACCCAAAGTATGGAAAACAATATTTAGTTGAAACGTTTAAAAAAGAATTGCCACAAACAAAAGCAGGTATGGTGCAATATTTAGCGAGCGATTTATTTAAAGGGATTGGAAAGCGTACAGCCGAAAAAATCGTGGACCATCTTGGTGAGCATGCGATTTCTAAAATTATGGATGATCCGGATGCGTTAAGTGGTGTTGTAAACAAGCAAAAAGCGCAGGAAATATATGAGACGATTATTGAGCATCAAGGGCTCGAGAAAGTGATGAGTTTTTTAAATGGTTACGGTTTTGGAACAAAACTTTCTATTAAAATTTATCAGCAATATAAAGAGATGACATTAGAAGTGATTCGTAATAATCCGTATAAACTTATTGAAGAAGTGGACGGAATTGGATTTGGAAGAGCAGATGATATAGGGCGTGCAATCGGAATAACGGGCAATCACGACGACCGTGTACGTGCAGGGTGTTTTTATACGTTAGAGAATATTTCATTACAACTCGGTCACGTGTATATGGAAAAAGGTCAGCTTGTAAGAGAAACGATGTCACTTTTAAATAATCAAGAAGGCAGAGTGACTGAGGAAGATATTGTAGGCTGCGTTGAAATGATGCAAAGCGAAGGGAAAGTCATTATAGAAGAAGAGCGAGTGTATTTAGCTTCTTTATTCTATTCTGAGAAAGGCGTTGTAAAGTCAATTCGTCGTCTTATGAATCAAGAAGAAACCCCTGCATTCCCTGAAGCAGAAGTGTTAAAAACATTAGGAGAAATTGAAGAACAGCTAAAGGTACAGTATGCGCCGCTTCAGCAAGAAGCAGTTCAAACTGCACTTCATAAGCCGATGATGTTATTAACAGGTGGACCAGGGACGGGGAAAACAACAGTTATTAAAGGAATTGTTGAAATGTATGCGTCACTTCACGGAGTATCATTAAATCCGAATGAATATAGTGATGATAATCCATTTCCAATATTATTAACGGCCCCAACTGGAAGAGCGGCGAAGCGCATGAGTGAATCGACAGGACTTCCAGCTTGCACAATTCATCGTCTGCTTGGATGGACGCCAGAAGGATCTTTTCAGCGCAATGAAACAGACCCTATACAAGGGAAGCTCCTTATTATTGATGAGTTTTCGATGGTAGATATTTGGCTTGCAAATCAATTGTTTAAATCCTTGCCGACGAACATCCAAGTAATCGTTGTAGGTGATGAAGACCAATTACCATCGGTAGGACCTGGACAAGTGTTGAAAGATTTATTAAATGCAGGTGCCATTCCAACGGTAAAACTCACAGAAATTTATCGTCAGGCAGAAGGTTCGTCTGTTATTCAGCTTGCCCATGCGATAAAAGACGGGACGCTCCCGCCAGATTTAGCACAAAATAAAAAAGATCGTTCATTTATCAGCTGTGCAGGTGCTCAAATTGTTGAGGTTGTTAAAAAGGTTTGTGAAAATGCTAAGACAAAAGGCTTTAGTGCAAGAGATGTACAAGTATTGGCACCAATGTACCGCGGACCAGCAGGTATTAATGTGTTAAATGAAGCTCTTCAAGAAGTGTTTAATCCGAAAAAAGAAAAGAGTAAAGAAATTGCCTACGGTGACGTTGTATACCGGAGAGGTGATAAAGTACTTCAATTAGTCAATCAGCCGGAAAGCCAAGTGTTTAATGGTGATATTGGAGAAATTGTTTCAGTATTTTATGCGAAAGAAAATGTCGAGCAACAAGATATGATTATCGTTTCATTTGATGGAATTGAAGTAACATATACAAAGCCGGATTTAAATCAAATTACGCATGCCTATTGCTGCTCGATTCATAAATCGCAAGGTAGTGAATTCCCAATAGTTATTATGCCAATTGTAAAGAGCTACTACCGTATGTTACGTCGTAATTTAATTTACACGGGTATTACAAGGAGTAAGAAATTCCTTATTATTTGCGGGGAGGAAGCAGCGTTTCAATCCGGTGTAAATCGCCTTGATGATGCAATGCGTCAAACGACTTTAGCTGGCCGATTGCAAGAATCACAAGGAGAAGTGCAGATGGTGACAGTTAATGGTGAAGAAATGGACGTGGAAAACATTTCACCGTATGATTTCATGTAACAAGGTGAAATTATATAGTGAACCTTTCAAACGTATAACGTTGAAAGGTTCTAGCAATGTATAAATGAATGCAGTTTGGACATAATGGCGAATAGAATCTGGGAGACTGTAAGGAGATGAAAGCCATATGTTCAGTTGTCCAAATTGCAAAGGGAAAGACATCGGAAAAATAGGTGTCAACCAATTTTATTGCTGGAATTGTTATATCGAATTATCGGTTTCAAAGGGGAAAATCCATACACATCAAGTAGAGGAAGATGGTTCATTAAGCTCTCTTGATGATTTATTTGATGATAATGAAAGAACGATCGGATAACGAAAAGGGGGATTTACTTTGAATCTACGCAATTCATTAATCGCATTAGGTGTTGGAGCTGCAGCGTATCAATATGCTCGCAAACAAGATGTATTCTCAAAACGCAATGTGAAAAAAGCACGTAAGATGATTAAGTCCTATTTATAAGGCGTAAAAAACTCCCTTTATGATAAGGGAGTTTTTTTATGCGCTTGTATGCAAATATAAAAGTCCGATTTCAGAGAAGAGATAAGATAAACCGTAGCATCCAACGCCAAGCATTCCATAATGCCATAAGTGCTTAGCTCTTTCCTTTCGTGAGGAACGAATAAAGAAGCCTTTCCAAATACCAAACCCGATACAAATCCATTCAAGAAGCATAAAAAGTGCGGATAATGCAAGCATAAATAAGATCATTATGAGCCCTCCTGATTATATTTTGACATTTTGTATTTTCAAGGGGTGGTTGTCCTTATTATGTTAAATATATGTACGTCTTTAAAAAACAGTATGGTCTGTATAAAAAGATTTTAAAACTTTTGCACATAACCTAACCTATTTATTTTCAAAATAAAGGTGGAGGAGGTTTTTCGTGTGAAGAATCTTAAAATCATTTGGATATATCGTTTAGGATTATTGTTACTCGTTTTTCTTTGTTTGCTCGTCTTTTTAAAAATTAAGCCACTATGGGCACCGATTATTTTTGTATTTAAAGTGGCGATCACACCGTTCCTTATTGCTTGTTTTATTGCTTATTTATTACACCCTTTAATTGAAAAAATCCATAAGGAAGGAATGCCACGCACACTTGCTATTTTGCTCATTTATATTCTTTTCTTTGGCGGAATTGGCTATGGAATTTATAAAGGAACGCCAGTTGTTATTAAACAGTTACAAGAAATTAATGAACAATTTCCGCAGTTTACAAAAATGTACGATTCTTGGATGGATGGAGTTACAGAACAAACAGCGAATTTCCCATCATTTATTCATGAAAAGGTAAAGCAAATTTTCGTTGGTGTAGAAATGAAGATACAAACGCTTTTAAATAAAGTTATGAGCACAGCACGTGGTGTATTGGATTCATTGCTCATTATTTTCTTAATTCCGTTCATTGTATTTTACATATTAAAAGATTACGGTGAGTTTTATCATATTTTTTGGAAACTAGTTCCGAGTAAGTGGCGTAGTACGGGTCAAATGCTTGCGAAAGAAATTGATAAGTCACTCGGAAGTTATATTCGAGGACAGTTATTTGTTTGCTTAGTATTAGGGGGAGTATCTGTTCTTTCTTTTTGGTTTATCGGTATGAAATATCCATTGCTGCTCGGCATTATTATTGGGGTAACGGATATAATCCCGTACTTTGGTCCTATTTTAGGGGCGATTCCGACGTTGATGATTGCGGCAACGGTATCAACGAGTTTACTCATTAAGGCGGGGATTACAATTGCTATTTTGCAATTTTTGGAAAGTAACATTTTATCGCCTTACATCGTTGGTAAGTCGCTTCGTATGCATCCTGTGATCATTATGTTTGCATTACTAGTAGGGGGAGAAGTTGCGGGGATTGTAGGATTACTAATATCGGTTCCTATTTTAGCGGTCATTCGGACAGTGGTCGTTCATGTGAGGCCTCTTTGGAAAAAAGAAGATGTGTAATATGATAGCCCTCTACTTATAAAAGTAGAGGGCTATCATTATTTAGAGAGTTGCTCGTGTATTTGTTGAACGAGAGAGCTTACATCATTTGTTTGAATATGTTTTATTTTTTTCCATTCATTATCGTACATAAATATAATTTGATTGCTGAAAAGACGCTTTTGCTCTTTTAGATTAGAAATGTTTGCAAAAGAGTACTCTTCAAATATTGGGTTCTTACTTACATCTGGTCCATAAAAGAAGAGCCGTTTGTTCGTTAAAATTAACAGTCCTGGTCTTGCGACGGAACGATATATAAATATATTTAATGAGCATGCTGCATAAAAAAGGATTTTTTCATCAGTTGTTAACATTTCTTTAGCTTGATTCAATAAGGTTGTCATTGTAATCGCTCCTTTATTGTTAATAATTTAATTATAACAAATAATGTAATGTTTAGAAATTTGTATAAAGTATTTTTTGAGAGGAGATTCCTATTTAGTAATAAATGCATAATATATTTAAAGGCTGTTAAGAATGAATAGTAGAATAACTATGATTAATAAGCAATTGATACAATATAAATGATTATCTACATTGACAAACTTAAGAGAATTCTATTATATTTAGTCATATAATACATTAAATCAATGACGGAACAAGTACGTTACAGTCCATTTATAGAGAGAAGCTTCCAATGGCTGAAAGAAGCTTTAAATGAAGGGTAACAGAAAGCTAATCCTGAGAGCAGCTAACCACTGCCGTCTTGCCACGTTACGGCACCATGAGGTGATGAATTGATTGTTATAATAATCAATTCATAATTAGGGTGGTATCGCGAGTTAACTCTCGTCCCTTTTATTAGGGGCGGGAGTTTTTTATATTTAAGGAGGAAAATACAATGAAACAACTAACAGGCGCACAAATTCGTCAAATGTTTTTAGACTTTTTCCAAGAAAAAGGACATGCAGTAGAACCAAGTGCATCACTAGTTCCTCATGAAGATCCATCTCTGTTATGGATTAATAGTGGTGTAGCGACATTAAAGAAATATTTTGATGGTCGTGTAATCCCACAAAATCCACGTATTACAAATGCACAAAAATCAATTCGTACAAACGATATTGAAAACGTTGGGAAAACGGCTCGTCACCATACATTCTTTGAAATGTTAGGGAACTTCTCAATCGGTGATTACTTCAAAGAAGAAGCAATTACTTGGGCTTGGGAATTTCTAACGAGCGACAAATGGATCGGATTCGATAAAGAATTACTATTTGTTACAATTCATCCGGAAGATGAAGAAGCATTCACAATTTGGAATGAGAAAATGGGTGTTCCAAAAGAACGCATCATCCGTTTAGAAGAAAACTTCTGGGATATCGGTGAAGGACCAAGTGGACCGAATACAGAAATTTTCTATGACCGCGGTGAATCTTACGGTAATGACTTTAGTGACCCAGAATTATATCCGGGCGGAGAAAACGAGCGTTACTTAGAAGTATGGAACCTTGTATTCTCTCAATTTAACCATAATCCAGACGGTTCATATACGCCACTTCCTAAGAAAAACATCGATACAGGAATGGGTCTAGAGCGTATGACATCTATCGTTCAAGATGTACCTACGAACTTTGATACAGACCTATTCATGCCGATGATTGGTGCAACAGAATCAATTTCTGGTGAGAAATATCGTAATGGCGATTTAGAAAAAGATATGGCGTTTAAAGTAATTGCTGACCATATCCGTACAGTAACATTCGCTGTTGGTGACGGTGCTCTTCCATCTAACGAAGGCCGTGGTTATGTATTACGTCGTTTATTACGCCGTGCTGTTCGTTATTCTAAGAAATTAAACATCAACCGTCCGTTCATGTTTGAATTAGTACCGGTTGTTGGAGAAGTAATGAAAGACTTCTATCCAGAAGTACTTGAAAAGAAAGATTTCATCGCAAAAGTTGTGAAGAATGAAGAAGAGCGTTTCCATGAAACACTTCATGATGGTGAATCAATTTTAGCTGAAGTAATTGCAAAAGCGAAAGAAGAAAAAACAACTGTTATTTCTGGCGTAGATGCGTTCCGCCTATACGACACGTACGGTTTCCCAATTGAATTAACAGAAGAATATGCAGAAGAAGCTGGTATGACAGTTGATCAAGCGGGCTTTGAAAATGAAATGGAGAAACAACGTGAGCGTGCACGTGCTGCTCGTCAAGACGTTGATTCTATGCAAGTTCAAGGCGGTGTACTTGGTGAAGTTAAAGTAGCGAGCGAATTCGTTGGTTACGGTACAGTTGCAACAGAAAGTAACGTTGTTGCCCTTGTGAAAAATGGTGAGTATACAGATAGCTTACAAGCAGGTGAAGAAGGACAATTAATGCTTGATGTAACGCCATTCTACGCTGAGAGCGGTGGGCAAATTGCAGACCGTGGTTACCTTCTTGCTGACGGCGTGAAAGTTGTTGTAAAAGACGTACAAAAAGCACCGAATGGTCAAAACTTACACAAAGTAGTTGTGGAAGAAGGTACATTAACGAAAGATGCGGCTGTAAAAGCTGTTATTGATACAAAGAACCGTAGTAGCGTTGTGAAAAACCATACAGCAACTCACTTACTACATCAAGCATTAAAAGATATACTTGGAACGCATGTTAACCAAGCTGGTTCTCTTGTAACATCTGAACGTTTACGTTTTGACTTCTCTCACTTCGGTCAAGTACAAGCTGATGAATTAGAAAAAATTGAGCGTATCGTAAACGAAAAAATTTGGGAAAGTATTGATGTTGCGATTTCTCAAAAAGCAATCGAAGAAGCGAAAGAAATGGGCGCAATGGCATTATTCGGTGAAAAATACGGCGATGTTGTACGCGTTGTGCAAGTAGGCGATTACAGCTTAGAGCTTTGCGGTGGTTGTCACGTTGATAACACAGCTTCTATTGGTATTTTCAAAATCGTTGCTGAGTCTGGTATCGGTGCAGGAACTCGTCGTATTGAGGCGGTAACTGGTAAGTCTGCATACGAATTAATGAACGATCAAGTAGGTTTATTAAAAGAAGCAGCAGGAAAAATGAAAACAAATCCAAAAGATATTTTAACAAGAGTTGATGGTTTATTTACTGAAGTAAAACAACTTCAAAAAGAAAACGAATCTCTTGCTGCGAAATTAAGCAATATCGAAGCTGGAAACTTAACTGATTCAGTAATGACAGTTGATGGCGTGAACGTATTAGCGGCGAAAGTAAATGTTGCAGATATGAACAACTTACGTACAATGATGGATGACCTTAAAAATAAATTAGAGTCTGCAGTTGTTGTATTAGCGTCTGTAAATGACGATAAGGTAAACATTTTAGCTGGCGTAACGAAAGATTTAATTAGTCAAGGTTACCATGCGGGTAAACTTGTGAAAGAAGTAGCTTCTCGTTGTGGAGGCGGCGGTGGTGGCCGTCCTGATATGGCACAAGCAGGCGGTAAAAACCCAGCGCAAGTAGAGGAAGCTTTAGCGTTTGTACAAGAGTACGTTAAATCTGTTTCAAAATAAAGAGATAGTAGTGTACAATGGTAGGGAGAGGAGAAGTTCTTCTCCCTATACTTACTACTTACAAGTGAGGTGCTTGAAATGGACGGTTTTGATAAGACAATGAAGTTTAGCATTCAAGATGAAAAACAGAGTGTCCATGTAAATGATGTACTTTTAACTGTGTATGATGCACTTCAAGAAAAAGGTTATAATCCGATTAACCAAATCGTCGGTTATTTATTAAGTGGAGATCCAGCATACATACCTCGCCATAAAGATGCACGAAGCATCGTTCGCAAGCTTGAACGTGATGAGATAATTGAAGAGCTTGTGAAGTCTTACTTGAAACATCATCGTGAGGAGTAGTTTATGCGGATATTAGGTTTAGATGTTGGTACTAAAACAGTCGGTGTTGCAATGAGCGATGAAATGGGCTGGACAGCACAAGGGCTGGAAACAATCAGGATTAACGAAGAACGAGGCCACTTTGGTTTTGACCGTATTTCTGAGTTGGTAAAACAGTACAATGTGGACAAAATAGTAGTAGGTTTACCTAAAAATATGAATGGTACAATCGGCCCTCGTGGTGAAGCGTGCCAGCAATTTGCAGAAAACCTGCGAAATCTGTTACAATTAGAAGTTGTAATGTGGGACGAGCGTTTGTCGACGATGGCAGCGGAACGTCTGCTCATTTCAGCTGATGTGAGCCGTAAGAAGCGAAAACAGGTAATCGATAAGATGGCTGCAGTCGTGATCTTACAAGGATTTTTAGATAGTAAATAAGAGGTGACCAAAATGGAAGAAAATCAAATTACAATTGTAGACGAAAAAGGAAACGAACATTTATGTGAAATTATTTTCACTTTTGATGCTGAAAAATTCGGCAAAAAATCTTACGTAGTCTTCTCTCCAATCGGTGAAGTAGACGAAGATGGAGACCAAATCTTCGATGCAATGGCATATGAGCAAAGTGAAGAAGAGGGCGGAACATTACTTTCAATTGAATCTGAAGAAGAGTGGGAAATGGTACAAGAAATGTTTAACACTCTTGCTGATGAGCAAGAAGAAGAATAGTAATGGATAAAAAGGCGAACTGTGTACACAGTTCGCCTTTTTTGTATTCATATGCAAAATGACAGATTTTTTGTCGAAACTACTTAATTGTTTATAGTATAATAAGACGGGTTGTATGAAAAAAGGCTTTAAATAAGTAGCTGTCACCGATTATTTAGAAATGATTGGTTTTGCTTTATGTTTGTAGGGCATTGTATAGAGGAAGTGTATACGGTCTACAATTGAATAAGGAGGAAGAATTTTGGTAGAGAATCAAGTGAAGAAGAAGCGTAGACGCATTTTTTTAATTTCGATTATCGCACTGCTTTTAGTTTGTGGATCAGTCTATGCGTATATTTCATCTGCATTAGGGCCAGTTGATAGCGGAAATAAAAAAGAGATTGAGGTAGAGATTCCAAAGGGGTCATCTACAAGTAAAATCGGTGAGATTTTAGAAGAAAAAGGTGCTGTGAAAAGCAGTACAGTTTTTAGTTTTTATACGAAATTTAAGTCGAAAAGCTTACAAGCAGGTACATATTTATTAAATCCTTCGATGAGTGCTAACGATGTCATTGAACAAATGTCATCTGGCAACGTACATCGTCCGGCTCTTTATAAAGTGACGATTAAAGAAGGGGCGCAAGTAACTGAAATTGCTGAAGTGATTGCGGCAGAATTAAAGTGGAATAAAGATGATGTTGTGCGTCAATTAAACGATAAAGCATTTATTCAAAAAATGCAGCAAAAGTATCCGAAGCTATTAACAGATAAAATTTTTGATAGCAACATTAAATATCCACTAGAAGGATACTTATATCCAGCAACGTATTCTTTCTATAAAAAGGATACAAAATTAGAAGAAATTGTAATCCCGATGCTTGAGAAAACAAATGCAATTATTGTTCAAAATGAGGCGAAAATGAAAGCGAAGAACTGGGATGTTCATCAACTTCTCACGTTGTCTTCACTTATTGAAGAAGAGGCTACTGGATTTACTGATCGCCAAAAAATCTCTAGTGTTTTCTATAATCGTCTAGCGAAAGGCATGCCGCTTCAAACGGATCCGACGGTATTATACGCGCTTGGAAAGCATAAACAACGTGTATTATACGAAGACTTGAAAGTAAACTCACCGTACAATACGTATGTTGTGAAAGGGTTGCCGGTTGGACCGATTGCAAACTCTGGTAAACATTCAGTGGAAGCAGCGTTAGATCCTGCGCAAACAGATTATTATTATTTCTTAGCTGCACCAAGTGGTGAAGTGTATTATGCGAAAACATTAGAAGAACATAATGCATTAAAGCAAAAATACATTACGAAAAAACAGTGAAATGGGGAGGGATAGCGAAAAGGGTCGCATATCCCTCTTTTTTGTGGTAAAATATATCGGGTTAAAAACTGGCAGAAGAATCGTTTTTAATATCAAAACGGGACGTACAAGCTAAGGGTGAAACTGGCTTGTATTTTTATTGCATTCTATGTGTGAAAAGACAAAGGTTGACGCGTCATAGAGGCACTTCTCCATGTAAATAAGGAGGACCAATTATGGAGGATGCAGTTAACGAGTACCTATTATCATTTATTGATCCAAAAGATAAATTAATTCTTGAAATGGAAGAGTATGCAACTGAAAACCATGTGCCGATTATGGATCGACTTGGAATGGAATTTATGCTGCAATTTTTACGTTTAATTGGACCGGAAAGTATTTTAGAACTTGGAACAGCAATCGGTTATTCTAGTATTCGTATGATGCAAGCTATTCCGAACTCTCGCATTGTGACAGTAGAGCGCAATCGTGAACGATATGAAAAGGCACTTGAATATATAGAATGTTCCTCGGTAACAGACCGTATTTCTGTTATTTACGGTGATGCTTTAGAAACGGGCGAACAAGTGAAAGAACATGGAACATTTGATGTTATTTTTATTGATGCAGCGAAAGGGCAGTATCGTCGCTTTTTTGACTTATACGAACCGTTATTAAATCCTGGTGGCGTTATTATTTCAGATAATGTTATGTACCATGGTCTTGTGACGACAAAAGAGAAAATTGAAAATAGACGTACCCGTGGTTTGATTCGTCGTATTAAGACGTACAATGAATGGCTTATGAATCATGAAGGATATGATACAACGATTTTCCCAATTGGCGATGGAGTGGCTGTAAGTAAAAAGAGAGGGTGACAAAAGTATGAAGAAACCTGAATTGTTAGTAACGCCTAGAGCGGTGGCGGATATTGAACCTCTTGCGAAAGCAGGGGCAGATGCAGTAATGGTTGGTGAACAAAAGTTTGGTTTACGTTTGGCAGGAGAGTTTTCACGTGAAGATGTGAAACAAGCTGTAAATATTGCGCATGAAAATGGTGTGAAAGTATACGTTGCAATGAATGCGATGTTCCACAATGATAAAGTAGAAGAATTAACGGACTATGTTGCCTTTTTAAATGAGGTAAATGTAGATGCGATTGTTTTCGGAGATCCAGCGGTATTAATGGCTGTTCGTGAAGTTGCACCAAATATGCAACTTCACTGGAATACAGAAACGACAGCAACAAACTGGTTTACTTGTAACTATTGGGGGCAAAGAGGAGCGAAACGCGCTGTATTAGCTCGTGAGCTTAGCTTAGATGAAATTGCTGAATTAAAAGAAAATGCTGAAGTGGAAATTGAAGTACAAATTCACGGTATGACTTGCATGTTCCAATCGAAGCGTTCACTAGTAGGAAACTACTTTGAGTATCAAGGGCGTAATCTCGACATCGAAAAGAAAAAGTATGAAGAGAATATGTTCTTATACGACCCGGAACGTAATAACAAATATCCAATTTATGAAGATGAAAATGGTACTCACATTATGAGTCCGAATGATATTTGTTTCATCGATGAGTTAGAGGAACTAATCGATGCTGAAGTCGATAGCTTAAAAATTGATGGTGTCCTAAAAAGTTCTGAGTACATTATTGATGTAACGAAGAAATATCGTAAGGCGATTGATTTATGTGTAGAAGATCGTGATGCGTATTATGACGTGAAAGATGATTTATTTAAAGAGATAGAAGAAATACAACCGGTAAATCGTCCGTTAGATACAGGATTCTTCTTTAAAGAAACGGTTTACTAAACGAGGAGGGTGTAGGAAATGACTGTACAAGAAATTTCACGAGTGATCGATGGCAAACGCGTTATTGTGAAAAAACCTGAACTGTTAATCCCTGCGGGTAACTTAGAAAAATTAAAAGTAGCTATCCATTATGGGGCAGATGCTGTATATTTAGGTGGACAAGAATTTGGTCTTCGTTCTAATGCAGGTAACTTTACGCTGGAAGACATGGCAGAAGGCGTTGAATTTGCAAAGAAATATGGAGCAAAAATATACGTAACAACAAATATTTTTGCACATAATGAAAATATGGATGGGCTAGAGGAATATTTAAAAGGGATTGAAAAAGCTGGCGTAACGGGAATTATCGTTGCCGATCCGCTTATTATTGATACATGTAAACGTGTAGCTCCTTCTGTTGAGGTGCATTTAAGTACACAACAATCACTATCCAACTGGAAAGCAGCACAGTATTGGAAAGAAGAAGGTTTACATCGTCTTGTATTAGCTCGTGAAGCAAGCTATGAAGAAATGAAAGAAATTAAAGAAAAAGTTGATGTTGAAATTGAAGCATTCGTCCATGGTGCAATGTGTATCGCGTATTCAGGGAGATGTACATTAAGTAACCATATGACAGCGCGTGACTCTAACCGTGGTGGTTGTTGTCAATCTTGCCGCTGGGATTATGATTTAGTTCAAACGGTATCACAACATAAAGATGCAAAAGAGCTTCCTCTATTCCAAGAAGAAGATGCTCACTTTGCGATGAGCCCAAAAGATTTAAATTTAATCTTATCAATTCCGAAAATGATTGAAATTGGAATTGATAGCTTAAAAGTTGAAGGACGTATGAAATCTATCCATTACGTAGCGACTGTAGCAACTGTATATCGTAAAGTAATTGATGCGTATTGTGCGGATCCGGATAACTTTGAGTTTAAACAAGAATGGTTAGATGAACTTGATAAATGTGCAAATCGTGATACAGCTCCTGCATTCTTTGAAGGGGTTCCAGGACATCAAGAGCAAATGTTTGGAAATCATAGTAAGAAAACAACGTATGATTTTGCTGGTTTAGTGTTAGATTATAATGAAGAAACGGGCATCGTAACGCTTGAGCAACGTAATCACTTCAAACCAGGACATGAAGTGGAGTTCTTTGGGCCAGAAATAGAAAACTTTACGCAAACGGTGGAGAAAATTTGGGATGAGGATGGAAACGAATTAGATGCAGCGAGACATCCGTTGCAAATCGTGAAATTCAAAGTGGATCAACCAGTGTATGTGAATAATATGATGCGCAAAAACATACTTCAATAAGAAAGAGTGGTAGTCGAATGGGGACGAATAAGCCTGTTGTAATTGGAATCGCTGGTGGTTCAGGATCAGGAAAAACAAGTGTAACGAAAGCGATTTTTGACCATTTTAAAGGTCATTCCATTTTAATCTTGGAGCAAGATTATTATTACAAAGATCAAAGCCATTTACCAATGGAAGAACGTTTAAAAACAAATTACGATCATCCGTTAGCGTTTGATAATGATTTGTTAATTGACCATTTGCAGCAGTTGCTTGCATATGAGCAAGTGGAAAAGCCTATATATGACTATACATTGCATACGCGTTCAGAAAAAATTATTCCAGTTGAGCCGAAAGATGTAATCATTTTAGAAGGAATTCTTATTTTAGAAGACCCACGTCTTTGTGAGTTAATGGATATTAAGGTGTTCGTTGATACAGATGCAGACCTTCGTATTTTACGCCGCATGCAGCGCGATATTGAAGAGCGCGGTCGTACAATGGATTCAGTTATCGACCAATACGTAAACGTTGTACGTCCAATGCATAATCAATTTATTGAGCCTTCTAAGAAATTCGCGGATATTATTATCCCTGAAGGTGGACAAAACCATGTTGCAATTGATATTATGGTTACAAAAATTGCAACAATTCTTGAACAAAAAGTAAATTTGTAATAGCATAGTAAAAGATATACGATAGGAAGGGATTTTTTCCCTTCTTATCGAATACAATGAAACATGAAACCTCACCTACCAATAGGTGAGGGCATATTTATATCAACTTTCCATACATACCTTCTTTATATAAGGAAGAATTGGAGAATAAGGGGTTGTATGTGACAACTCCACTAGTGCTACGTGTGCTAGAAACCTCCGCTATATAAGCGGAGGAGTTTTCATATGGAACTCCTCTTTTTTTCGGGGGATTGGTATATAAAAGGAGTGGAAAACATGGCAACAGAAAAAACATACCCTATGACGCAAGAGGGTAAGCAAAAACTAGAGAACGAAGTTGAACAATTAAAAACAGTAAGACGTAAAGAAGTTGTAGAGCGTATTAAGATCGCACGTAGCTTCGGAGATCTTTCAGAGAACTCTGAGTATGATGCAGCGAAAGATGAGCAAGCATTCGTAGAAGGACGTATTACACAACTTGAAAACATGATTCGTAATGCGGTTATCATTGAAGACAATGGTGAAGAGTCTACAGTTGTAACATTAGGTAAAACAGTAATATTTAAAGAGTTACCAGGTGGAGACGAAGAAGCATACATAATCGTAGGTAGCGCAGAAGCCGATCCATTTGAAGGAAGAATTTCTAACGATTCTCCAATCGCAAAAAGCTTATTAGGTAAGCAAATTGGTGAGAAGGTAGCAATCCAAACACCAGGTGGAGAAATGCAAGTAGAGATTATCTCTGTAAAATAACGTAAAAAATCACTCGTGTAAAAACGAGTGATTTTTTATTTGTATAAAAGGTGAAACACCTCGTCTAAACTACAATAGACGAGGTGTTTTTTATGAAAATGAAACGGAGAATTATAATTGTTTTAATTTGTTTTATGGGTGTGATTTTTTTATTACTTTGTCGTTTAATCCTAATACAGATTATAGATACGGAATCATTTACTGACCGAAATATCAATCTGATTGAAAAAAGTGTTACGCAACGAACACAATCACTTACAGTAGATAATGGAAGAGGGCATTTTACAGATCGAAATGGTAAGGAAATTGGTGAAGAGAAATATCCAGTCTTAATTATTTTTCCATTTTTACAAATAAAAAATGACATGTTAGAGAAAATTGCGCATATCATTGGTGTGTCGAGACAAGAGATAAGACTGCAAATGAAAAATAAGAATCAAGCATTTATATTACGAAGGGAGAATACCCCATTTCAATTAACGCTCGAGCAGATGAAGAAGGTAAATCAATTAGATATTTTAGGTATTGTAGCAGCAGAAGTTCGACTGAAGCAAATGGGAGAGGCAGATCATTTAATTGGTGATGTGGGAGAGAATGAACAGGAATTTCAAAAGCGTTATGGAGAAATGAAAAAAACTTCGAAACAAACGCCAATTGGTATTTCTGGATTGCAACAATCATTTGATGAATTTTTACTGACTGATGGAGAAGCGAAAGTACTATATCAAGTGGATCGACAAGGAGAACCGATTTTTGGGAAGCAGGCGAAATACACTTCACCAGGAAATCCATTTTATCCAGTTACTATTCAAACAACAATACATAAAACGTTGCAACGACGAGCAGAGAAGATTATAGATGAAAACGGAATAAAAAAAGGTGGGTTAGTATTACTAGACATAAAGAATAGTGAAGTTTTAGCAATGGTAAGTAGGCCTTCTTTACAGATGAATGATAGGAGGATATATAAATCTACACTTGAAAATCAAATGTTAACTCCTCATTTTCCGGGGTCTGTTTTTAAAACAGTAGTTGCAGCAGCAGTAATCGATGAGAATTTGGTGCGGTTTAATCGTACATTTAACTGTAATACGGATTTATACGGTGAAAATCTTCCACAAGTTATGATGGGGTCATTAAACTTTAAGGAAAGCTTTGCTAGAAGCTGTAATCGAACGTTTGCCGTATTAGGTGATGAACTAATGCAAAAGGATAGGGAAGTATTAGAAACGTATTTAGAGGCCTTAGGAGCAAGTGAGAAGGTAGGTTGGAAAGGTTCAGTGTTTCATACACCAGAATTTGAGCAATTGCCAGAAGAAAAGAGTGCTATTATTTGGGGAAGCGAAGAAAATAAAGATAGTAGAAAAGCGATTGCTCAAACGATGGTCGGACAAAAAGATGTACGTGTGTCACCTCTAGCTATAGCGAATATGATGGCGACAATTGCTAGAGGTGGAGAGAAGATGGAAGTGAAAGCTGTGAAAAAAATAGTGTATAAAAATGGAACCGACTTTTTTGCATTTGAAAATCATAAATTAAATGGGAAACAGCTTTCTTATGAAACGATGAAAAAATTACAACAGTTGTTAAGAGCCGTTGTAACGATGGAGAAAGGAACGGGAACCGCATTCCGTTCGTTGCCACTAACTGTCGCTGGAAAATCTGGGACGGCACAAACAGGAAAAGGAGAGAGGGTGAATCGCTGGTTTGCAGGTTATTTTCCATATGAAAACCCAAGATATGCTTTAGTTGTAGTTGATATAGAAACAGATAGTAATGAAAATGTAGTCACACCAGTTTTTGCAGAAATGGTAGAGGCAATTCATCAATTAGAAATTGAAAAGTAATCTTGCAATTATTTATGAAATGTTTTCATTTCGTGAAAATATTATTGTAAATGTTCAACCTTTCTAGATTTAATGTTACAATAGCAAGTATGAAAAACTGCATGGAGGTTTGAAGAATGGCAGGAGGATCTAGATTCCAACAGAAACAACAAAAACGTCGTCAAAACGGTGTTTTAAATATTGCAATCGCTATTGTATTAGTAGCAGTAGCTATTGTAGCATATCAATTGTTTGTTCCTGACACAAAAGAGCAAGCGTCTTCTAATGATAAAAAGGTAGCTCAGCAAACAACAAAAGAGAATAAAGCTGAGAAAGCTAAAGGTAAAGAAGAGCCGAAGAAGAATGAGCAAGATAAGACAGAGGCTAAGAAGAAGGAAGAAGAAGAGAAGCAAAAGGCTGAGGAAGAAAAGAAAAAAGCTGAAGAAGAAGCGAAAGCTAACGAGAAAGCACCAGCTGAAAAAACACAGTCACAGGCAACAGATGCTTATACGAAATCTTCTTGGAAGCCAGTAGGTACAGAGCAAGGTGCAACACCTGCGATGACGTTTAAAAAAGGTACAGCAGATTGGAATGAGATGAATCAAGCGATTTCAGCTGCAATTGACGTTCCAGTAAATCAATTAGTTATCCATAGAATTGGAAATAACGGTAAGAATAAAGCTTACGGTAACGTACAAGATAAACAATCAGGTAAAAAATATTATGTAAATATTGATTGGGTAGACAATGAGGGCTGGAAACCAGTACTCGTTCAAACTCTAAACTAAAAAAAGAGAGGCTCTTAAGAGCTTCTCTTTTTTTAGTTAGCGTAATTTCTTTAATTTAAAATGAACAACCGCACTATAATAAGGTCTTTTGCTTTCAGGATCCATAATCATTTGGTGAGAAATATGATGAACTTCGAGCATAAGTGCTTTATTATTATCAATTTGTTCGTTAATTTTTTTTTCTAGAGAAACTAAGTTTGCAGCCTCGAAAAATTCTACTTTATCTTCTAACATTTCAAAGGTAAATGACACGAAGATGCCCCCTCTCCTATGATAATCACCTATAGTGTAACAAAGAAAAGAAGGAAATACTACGTACATTTCAATTGACATTTTTAGAAAGAGAGAATATCATACTGATAAAACCGATAAGAAAAAGGGGAATTTTTATGGGAACAGAATTTAATGGTTTATTTGATGAATGGGCTCATACGTACGACTCATTTGTACAAGGCGAAGATATACAATATAAAGAAGTTTTCGCCCATTATGAGGACATTTTAGAGGATGTAGTTAACAAGTCATTTGGCAACGTATTAGAATTCGGTGTTGGTACTGGCAATTTAACAAATAAATTATTACTTGCTGGTCGCACAGTTTACGGTATAGAACCGTCACGCGAAATGCGTACTATTGCAAAAGAGAAATTACCAAAAGAGTTTTCAATTACAGAGGGTGATTTTCTTTCATTTGAAGTCCCAAATTCAATCGATACTATTGTGAGCACTTACGCATTTCATCATTTAATAGATGAAGAAAAAGACGTAGCAATTGCGAAGTATAGTCAATTGCTAAACAAAGGTGGTAAAATAGTGTTTGCTGATACGATATTTGCAGATCAAGCTGCATATGATAAAACTGTCGAAGTAGCAAAACAAAGAGGTTTTCATCAGTTAGCAAACGATTTGCAAACAGAATACTATACACGTATTCCGATCATGCAATCTATTTTTGAAAACAATGGCTTCCACGTAACGTTTACGAGATTAAATCATTTCGTTTGGGTAATGGAGGCAACTAAGCAATAGAAAGAGGGATTAGATTGAGAATTGCTGTAATTGGAGCAATGGAAGAAGAAGTACGTATTTTACGTGACAAACTAGAACAAGCAGAAACAGAAACTGTTGCAGGTTGTGAATTTACGAAAGGGCTATTGGCAGGACATGAAGTAATCTTGCTAAAGTCTGGTATTGGTAAAGTAAATGCAGCGATGTCAACGACAATTTTATTAGAAAAATATAAGCCTGAAAAAGTAATTAATACTGGTTCAGCTGGTGGATTCCATCACTCTCTAAATGTTGGTGATGTAGTTATTTCAACAGAAGTTCGTCACCATGACGTAGATGTAACAGCATTTAACTACGAATATGGTCAAGTGCCAGGAATGCCACCTGGATTTAAAGCTGATGAGGCATTAGTTGCATTAGCTGAGAAATGTATGCAGGCAGAAGAAAATATTCAAGTCGTAAAAGGTATGATTGCAACAGGTGATTCATTTATGAGTGATCCGAACCGTGTTGCAGCAATTCGTGATAAATTTGAAGATCTTTATGCAGTAGAAATGGAAGCAGCAGCTGTTGCGCAAGTATGCCACCAATATGAAGTTCCGTTTGTTATTATTCGTGCACTTTCTGATATTGCTGGTAAAGAATCAAATGTTTCATTTGATCAATTTTTAGATCAAGCAGCTCTTCATTCTACAAACTTTATCGTAAAAGTACTAGAAGAGTTAAAGTAATGTAACAAAAAGGCAACTGTCTCATATAAAGAAAATACATACAGTTGCCTTTTCTTTATTGGCAAATAAGGGGGAGAACACGATGAATGTATATCGTGGAGTTCATGAGTTGATTGGTCATACACCAATCGTGGAAATTACTCGTTTTTCACTTCCGAAAGGAGTCCGTTTATTTGCAAAGCTTGAATTTTATAACCCAGGCGGAAGCGTTAAGGATCGTTTAGGAAGAGAATTAATCGAAGATGCACTAGAAAAAGGGCTTGTTGCAGAGGGCGGAACAATTATTGAACCGACGGCTGGGAATACTGGCATTGGACTGGCACTTGCAGCGTTAGAACATGATTTACGCGTCATTGTTTGTGTACCAGAAAAATTTAGTATTGAAAAACAAGAATTAATGAAAGCGCTAGGTGCAACGGTCGTGCATACACCTACTGAGCAAGGAATGACCGGCGCAATTGCAAAGGCAAAAGAATTAGTAAAGGAAATACCAAATTCATACTCTCCAAGTCAGTTTGCTAATGAAGCAAACCCTCGTGCTTATTTCAAAACACTAGGTCCTGAACTTTGGGATGCGCTGAATGGAGAGATTAATATATTTGTTGCAGGGGCAGGAACTGGCGGTACGTTTATGGGAACTGCGTCTTATTTAAAAGAAAGAAATATTGATATTAAAACGGTTATTGTAGAACCAGAAGGATCTATTTTAAATGGCGGTAAAGCTGGTTCACATGAAACAGAAGGTATTGGTCTTGAATTCATTCCACCATTTTTAAAAACATCTTATTTTGATGAAATTCATACGATTTCTGATCGAAATGCATTTTTACGCGTAAAAGAATTGGCGCAAAAGGAAGGCCTTCTCGTTGGAAGCTCTTCAGGAGCGGCATTTCATGCAAGCTTACTTGAGGCAGAGAAAGCAGCACCAGGTACAAATATTGTAACGATTTTTCCTGATAGTAGTGAGCGCTATTTAAGTAAAGACATATACAAAGGATGGGAATAAAAAATGAGAGCAAAGACAAAGTTAATTCATGGTATTCGCATAGGAGAACCTTCAACTGGATCTGTAAACGTGCCGATATATCAAACGAGTACGTACAAACAAGAAGCAGTTGGTAAGCATCAAGGATATGAATATTCACGAACAGGTAATCCAACTCGTTCAGCTTTAGAAGAAATGATTGCAGTGTTAGAAAATGGTCATGCTGGATTTGCATTTGGTTCAGGGATGGCAGCTATTACAGCAACTATTATGCTATTCTCAAAAGGAGATCACGTCATTTTAACAGATGATGTTTATGGCGGTACGTATCGCGTTATTACAAAAGTACTAAACCGTTTCGGCATTGAGCATACATTTGTAGATACAACAAACCTAGAGGAAGTTGTAGAAGCAATTCGCCCAAATACGAAAGCGATTTATGTGGAAACACCAACGAATCCATTACTGAAAATTACTGATATTAAGAAAATATCCGCTCTTGCTAAAGAGAACGATTTATTAACAATTATTGATAACACATTCATGACGCCATATTGGCAGTCGCCAATTTCTTTAGGAGCAGACATTGTACTTCATAGTGCAACGAAATATTTAGGTGGGCATAGTGATGTAGTTGCAGGCCTAGTAGCTGTAAATAGCCCGCAACTAGCAGAGGACCTTCATTTCGTACAAAACTCAACAGGAGGTATTCTTGGACCACAAGACAGCTTCTTACTACTTCGTGGTTTAAAAACATTAGGAATTCGTATGGAGGAGCATGAAATAAATTCACGCGCAATTGCTGAGTTTTTAAATAACCATCCGAAAGTAAATAAAGTATATTATCCAGGTCTTGAATCACATCAAAATCATGAATTAGCAAAAGAACAGGCGAACGGATTTGGTGCAATCATCTCATTCGATGTAGATAGTGAAGAAACATTAAATAGAGTACTTGAGAAGTTACAGTACTTTACACTTGCTGAAAGCTTAGGAGCAGTAGAAAGCTTAATTTCCATTCCATCACAAATGACACATGCATCAATCCCAGCAGATCGCCGTAAAGAATTAGGAATTACAGATACATTAATTCGAATCTCTGTTGGTATTGAAGATGGAGAAGATTTAATTGAAGATTTGGCACAAGCACTAGCATAGTAAAAATGCACTGCTAATATAGAGCAGTGCATTTTTATTATATTAATTTGTGAAATGTTTCACAAATTAGACATACACAAATGAAATGATTTCATGTATATTGAATTCATGAAATATTATTCACGAACAAACTTGTGAAATGTTTCGCAAGTGATGGGATTCATGTAGGAAGGTAACTCTATTTTTTTACGCTAATCGGGACTTTTTATGACCTATAGGGACTTATGAAGTCCAAGATAGCAGAATAGGAGGAAATTTACATGGTAGTCAAAGAGAAAGTTGTAAATGAAATGCAAGAGGTAAAAGAGATGATTGATACGTTAGTAGATAACGGTCAAAAAGCTTTACAAGCATTAGAAAGTTTTACACAAGAGCAAATTGACAACATTGTTCATGAAATGGCGCTTGCGGGTGTCGATCAACATATGCCGCTTGCGAAGTTGGCTGTTGAAGAAACGGGCCGTGGCGTATATGAAGATAAATGCATTAAAAATATTTTTGCCACTGAATATATTTGGCATAGTATAAAGAAAGATAAAACGGTAGGAATTATTCATGAAGATCCTCATGAAGAAATAATAGAAATCGCAGAACCTGTCGGTGTAGTAGCTGGGGTAACGCCAGTAACGAACCCAACATCGACAACAATGTTTAAAGCATTAATCGCGATAAAAACGAGAAATCCAATTATTTTCGCATTTCATCCTTCTGCACAAAACTGTTCCGTTGCAGCGGCAAAAACAGTATATGATGCAGCAGTGAAAGCTGGTGCACCAAAGCATTGTATTCAATGGATTGAAAGACCTTCTGTGGAAGCAACGAAACAATTAATGAACCATGATGGTGTCGCACTCGTTCTAGCAACTGGAGGGGCTGGTATGGTGAAATCGGCTTATTCTACTGGTAAACCCGCGCTAGGTGTAGGGCCAGGCAATGTACCATGTTATATAGAGAAATCGGCACATGTAAAACGTGCTGTTAATGATTTGATTTTATCGAAAACATTTGATAACGGTATGATTTGTGCGTCAGAACAAGCCATCATTGTAGATAAGGAAATCTATAATGATGTTAAAGCAGAAATGATTGCAAATAATTGTTATTTTGTAACAGAGGAAGAGAGAAAGAAATTAGAAAAGCTTGTTATTAATGAAAATACATGTGCAGTAAATAGTGATATTGTTGGGAAATCAGCACAGTATATTGCTGAATTAGTAGGAATTACTGTACCTGAACATACAAAAATGCTTGCAGCTGAAATTAAAGGCATCGGAGCAGCGTATCCACTATCTCGTGAGAAACTGAGCCCAGTGTTAGCTTGTGTAAAAGCAAATTCATTAGAAGAAGGATTTACATATTGCGAAGAAATGTTAGAGCTTGGTGGCCTAGGGCATTCAGCGGTTATCCATTCTACAAATAAAGAAGTACAAAAACAATTTGGGTTACGTATGAAAGCCTGCCGTCTCATTGTAAATGCACCTTCATCACAAGGTGGAATTGGTGATATATATAATGGATTTATTCCATCACTTACGCTTGGTTGTGGCTCCTACGGGAAAAACTCAGTTTCCCAAAACGTAACGGCGACTCATTTATTAAATATAAAAAGGTTGGCAAATAGAAAAAAGAATATGCAGTGGTTCAAATTACCACCCAAAATTTATTTTGAAAAACATGCGACAGCATATTTAGCAAACATGCCTAACATTTCCCGCGCATTTATTGTAACGGATCCAGGGATGGTTGAGCACGGTTATGTAGATACAGTTACGCACTATTTACGTAAGCATGCAAATGATGTGAAAGTTGAAGTTTTCTTTGAAGTTGAGCCAGATCCATCAGATGAAACTGTATTTAAAGGTGCGGACATGATGAAAAGCTTTAAACCAGATGTAATTATCGCGCTTGGTGGCGGTTCAGCTATGGATGCAGCAAAAGGGATGTGGCTATTCTATGAGCACCCAGAAACGACATTCTATGGAATAAAACAGAAGTTTTTAGATATAAGAAAACGTACATGTAAGTATCCGAACTTGGGAAATAAAGCACAATTTGTTGCCATTCCAACAACATCAGGGACGGGATCAGAAGTGACGCCATTTGCGGTTATTACAGATAAGAAAAATAATATTAAATACCCGCTTGCGGATTATGAATTAACACCAGATGTAGCGATTGTTGATCCGCAATTTGTAATGACAGTACCACCTCATGTGACGGCAGATACTGGTATGGACGTATTAACACATGCAATTGAAGCGTATGTGTCTGTTCTGGCAAATGACTATACTGATGGTTTAGCATTAAAAGCAATTGATCTCGTATTTAAATATTTACCGAGAGCATATAAAAATGGAAATGATGAAGAAGCACGAGAAAAAATGCATAATGCTTCCGCAATCGCAGGGATGGCATTTGCAAATGCTTTCCTAGGTATTAATCATAGTTTAGCGCATAAAATTGGACCGGAATTCCATATTCCGCATGGACGTGCGAATGCAATTCTTATGCCGCACGTAGTTCGCTACAATGCTATTAAGCCAAGAAAACACGCATTGTTCCCAAAATATGAGCACTTTGTGGCTGATGAACGCTATGCACATATTGCGAGAATGCTAGGGCTTCCAGCAAGCTCAACAGCGGAAGGTGTGGAATCACTCGTCCAAGCAATTATTGAGCTTGGAAAAAGCTTAAATATAAATATGAGTATTGCAGGACAAGGAGTTGCTAAAGACCAATTTGAAGGGGTTGTTGGATTATTAGCAGAAAGAGCTTTTGAAGATCAATGTACAACAGCTAATCCAAAATTACCGCTCATTTCAGAGCTGAAAGAAATCTATATGGAAGCATATAAAGGCGTATAATAGATAAAAAAGAGCCGCGAGTAAGCGGCTCTTTTTTACTTTGGAAAACATCTCCCAGATTGGTTCTATTTACTTGTCTTTAAGCTTGATAGAATGTGATAAAGTGAGGATGGGAGTGATAAGCAGATGAAAGAATTACAAGAAAAAGTAGCAGATTATACCCGGTTTGCACAAGTACTTTTAGCTATAAGTACATTTTTAATGATCGGTTTATTAATTCCAAGTGGAATAAAAAGTATGGTACAGTCTTTTGTTATGATGGGGAGTATTATTGTATTTTTAGTTCTTGCTTTTTTCTTCTTTAAGCGTGTTAGAACGATGCGTGATCAATTAGAGGAGAGCGAATATGAAGAAAATTGTTAAATAGGGCGCTACGAAAAGAAGAAATCTTTTTGTAGCGTTTTTTCATTTTTGTAGAAAATGTATGCGTTTCATATTGACAATGATAATCCTTATCAATTAAAGTAGAATAGTAGTTAATGATTATTATTATCAATTAGAGGTGAAAGAATGAACAAATCTATTACGCTGTTCACAGCGATCTTATCTATTTTTTTCTTATTAATAGGTTGCAGTGCAAAAGAAAACGAAAAAGCATCCGTAACAAAAACAGACAAAGGAACAGACAAAATCGAAATTACCGATCTCTCAGACAGAAAGATAACATTCAATAAAGTTCCTGAAAGTTTTGCTACGTTGAGTATGGGAGACATGGATATTATTCATGCTTTAGGTGGAAAAATAGTAGGTCGTCCTGATACAAAATTAACTCTCCCAGAGGAATTAAAGAAAGCACAAGTAATCGGGAATGCACATCAACCGAATTTTGAGCAAATTGCTAGTTTAAAACCGGATGTACTTGTTGCTAACAATGGATTCCAAAAGAACATTCCAACGGTCGAAGGACAAGGAACAAAAGTAATCATTTCTTCAGCCAACTCTGTAAAAGATATTCAAAAGGGTATTGAAATGTATGGAACAGTAATGAAGAAAGAAGATAAAGCAAAAGAGCTTAACCAAAAAATTAATGATCAAATGAAGAAATATGAGAAAAAGAGTGATGTTAAAGCGTTGCTAGTTTATGGAGCACCAGGCACTTATTTAGCAGCATTACCAACATCTCTATCAGGGGATATTTTAGAAAAAACAGGCGGGGAAAATATCGCAGCTAGTTTTCCAGAAATGAAAGAGTATCCGCAATATGCACAGCTAAGTGTAGAACGTATTATTGAAGCAAATCCAGATGTGATTTATTTAATTACACATGGAGATCCCAATAGTGTGAAAAAAGCATTTGAAGGCGAAATGATGAAAAATGAAGCATGGAAAAATTTAGATGCAGTAAAACAAAATCGTGTAGTTATTTTACCACCAGATTTATTTGGATCAAATCCTGGGACAAAAGTTACAGAAGCGATGGACTTTATGTATAAAAGTATACAAGATGTAAGGAAATGATAAGTATGGAGAGTAGTGAAATAGTAAGAGAAAAGGAACATCCTTTTGCGAGAAAAAGGTGGATAATAACAGTTACTTTAGTCGTATTAACTGTTCTAGGTCTTTTTTATGGCCTTTTTGCAGGGAGCTTATCTTTTTCTTTACGAGACATTATAGAAGGTATACAAGATGAAGGTTCGACAGTTCATCGAATTGTATGGGATCTTCGTATACCGAGAGTGCTCGTTGGTTTTATAGTAGGAACGTGTTTAGCTGCATCAGGAGCATTATTGCAAGGGGTTATGAGAAATCCTCTTGCAGATCCTGGAATTATCGGAGTTTCATCAGGAGCAGGTCTTGTAGCAATTATAATCATGATTTTATTTCCTCAACATATGGCATTCTTACCACTAGGAGCGTTTTTAGGAGCTTTTATTACAGCAATGGTCATTTACGCACTATCATGGCAAAAGGGGGCGCCACCTTCACGAATTGTATTAGTAGGTGTTTCAATAAACGCCTTAATTGGTGCAGCGACTTCAGCGCTAATGTTATTACATAGCGACAAAGTACAATCAGTTTTACCGTGGTTAGCTGGTGGTATTGGTGGTGTTAGTTGGGCACATTTAAATATGATTATTTACTATGCGATATTCGCTATTATATTAGCTTTCTTCGGTATTAAACATATTCGAGTATTAATGCTTGGGGATGAAATGGCAAAATTATTAGGATATAACGTGGAAAGAAGTCGGTTTTATTTAATAGTAGTAAGTACAATGTTAGCTGGAATAGCAGTTAGTGTTTCTGGTCTTATTGGATTTGTCGGTCTTGTTGTACCGCATATGTTACGTTTATTAGTTGGAAATGACTATAAATATTTACTGCCATTATCATGCCTTGGCGGTGGGATATTACTTGTTTTTGCGGATGCGATAGCTCGAAGTTGGTTCGATCCAATCGAATTGCCTGTTGGTATTTTATTGTCCTTCTTAGGTGGTCCGTTCTTCTTATATTTAATCCATAGAGGAGGAAAACAACGTGATTTCCGTTAACAAAGTGTTTTACGCACATTCTGAAAGATTTCAAATGCAAAATATGAATGTACATATTAAAGCTGGAGAAATCGTTAGTTTAATCGGTCCGAATGGATCGGGGAAATCTACTTTGCTTCGTTTAATAGCACGGCTACTTAAACAAAGCGAAGGAGACATCATTTTAGATGGGGAAAATATTTATACGATGAAGAGTGCAGATGTAGCGAAGCAATTAGCGATGTTACCACAAATGTACGATCATCAATTAGATTTAACAGTGAAAGAACTAATAGAGTTCGGAAGAGGTCCTCATAAATCATGGAGTAGTCGCTTAAATAAAGAAGATGAAGAAATTGTTGATTGGGCATTGTCTGTTACAAAGCTTGAAGGGTATGAATATCGTCTTTTACAATCCTTATCAGGAGGAGAAAGGCAACGTGCTTGGATTGCAATGACGCTTGCACAACGCACAAATGTCTTACTATTAGATGAACCAACAACCTTTTTAGATATCGTCCATCAGTTAGAAGTAATGGAACTTGTTAAACGATTAAACGAAGAGTTTGGTATGACGATTGTAATGGTTTTACATGATATTAATCAAGCGGCTCAATATAGCGATCGTTTACTCGTATTAAAACAAGGGAAGATTCAGTATGATGGCGTACCAGAAGAAGTACTATGTCATCAAATGTTTCAGCGTGTATTTGGAATTGAAGTTGATATATTCCAAGGGAGTGACAAGCCATTTTTTACACCGAAACGAATTTGTGAAAAGGGAGAAGAGAGATGCAAACAGACGAGCGTATTACCACTGAGTTAGTAAGGGAATTTGTTATGGCAGCTCACGGAGATCTAGAAAGAGTACAGGAGCTTTTGGCCGAATCACCGAGCTTACTTCATGCTTCTTATAATTGGGGTGGCTCAGATTGGGAAAGTGCCTTAGGAGCAGCGGCCCATGTAGGCCGTAAAGATATTGCTCTTTATTTACTGGAAAAGGGAGCTCGGATGGATATTTTTGCAGCAGCTATGCTGGGTGAACTTGAAGTCGTACAAGCCATTTTAGTAGCACAACCAGAAGCATTACGTGCATCTGGCCCACATGGCATCTCTCTTCTTCAACATGCACGAATGGGTGGAGAAAAAGCTCAGCGTGTATTTGAGTACTTAACAGTGCTTTCTTAATGACCGCAAAGTTCTTATGTGCGGTAAACTTTCCACTCAAAGGATTGGAAGGTTTACCGCCCGTTAGAACGGGATAAGTATCTAGTATATTTGAAAATCCTACACCCCCTCAATTGTAGTTTTCTTTATACTAGTTATGATATGGATGCAGTAGACACTCTTTTGTCTACTGCTTTTTTTTGATATAATACACTTTTATAAGATTGAATTTTCTTTCTTTTTGGTAACTTTCTTGATATGAATTATTCAACACTTACGTAGTTTGAAATATGTTGTTATGTAATGAGGTTCAAAATGATGGGAGTGAATAAAAGAGTGTTCCATACAGATCGCTTACAATTTCGCAAATATACAGTGGATGATTTACCATTTTATGCTTCTTTATGGGGGGATGAGAAGGTAATGCGCTATATTGGAAATGGAACGTTAAAAACATTTATGCAATGTAAAAAAAGTTTGGAGGAGAGGGTACTTCCAAATTATAAAAATGGTCTCGGTTTATTTGTAATGATTGAAAAGGAAACAGGGATAAGAATTGGTCATGCAGGACTTGTCAAGCAGAAGGTAGATGGAAAAGAGGAAATTGAGATTGGCTATTGGCTACTTCCTAAGTATTGGGGGAAAGGGTATGCGAAAGAGGCTGCGGCGGCATTTCGAGACTATGGTTTTCAAGCATTACAAATGAATAAATTAATTTCACTTATTAATCCGAACCACCCAGCTTCAATATTTGTTGCTAGAAAAACAGGGCTTAGTTATGAGAAAACAACTTCATTTCATGAGATGGATGTTCTCGTTTATTCCATTAAGCGGGTTGGATGAAAAAAGGTGAATTGCATTTTTTGGAGAATGGTATATAAAAAATAAAGGGAGGGATTACATGTATATTTATCATAATGGACTAATTATTCGTGAAGGAACGAATGGAGTGCCAGCATATGCGATTAAGACATTATTTGAAGATGCTGGCTGGAGTAATGATAATATCCCTTCTTGGCAAATTGAAAAGTTTACGATTGCATTTGAAAATTCAACATGGGCTTTCACAATTTGGGATGAAGAAGAAATGGTCGCGATGGTTAGAGTTATTTCTGATCAAATCATGGTTGCTAACATAGTAAATTTAGTTGTGAAGTGTGAGTATAGGGGGAAAGGGTTAGGTAAGAAACTTGTAGCTCTTTGTTTACAAAAGCTTCCGCATGGCGATTGGTTTGCGCATACGTCCGCTAACAATTTTGATTTTTATAGAAGTTGTGATTTTGAAGTAAGAGAGTTATCAAGAAATGGAACATGTGCGTACTATGGGTATCAAGTGGCAAAAAAGGAAGGGCATCGATAACTTATAAGGTAATAAAGAAAAAGGATTGCTATTTTAATAATATAAACTGAACTGAGACTCATTTTGTGGTAAAATAAAAGAAAATTCAGTTTATTAAACGGGGGATAAAAATGAATGTAAAAGTTGGGGATATATTTAAATATGAAAGAAGATTTACCGAGGAAGAAGTTTTTGAATTTGCAAATATTACAGGCGATAAAGGTAGACATCATATGGAATATGATGAGAATGGACGATTAATGGTCCATGGTTTATTGACTGCTAGCATTGGGACGAAAGTAGGCGAAGAGTTACATTACATAGCGAGGGAATTAGTAAGTGAGTTTATTAGACCAGTTTTTACAGGGGATACGGTTACTTGTGAATTAACTTTAACAAATATTGAGCAAATGGAAGGATATAAAAAAGTTTCAATTGAGTCAGTTTATCGCAATCAACATGAAAAGACCGTACTAGTTGGGACGAGTTATGGAATTATAAGGGAATAAAAAAGAAGCCTGTTACGAAACAGGCTTCTTTTTTATCGTTTAGTAAACACGTTTTCGATTTTCCGCATGACTAGAGATAAGTAATAATGCAGATTCTTCACCTATATTGCGAACAATATGAGGAACGCATGCATTCCAAGAGAAAGAATCACCTTCTTCTACAATCGCAATATCTTCTCCATGTTGAACTTCTAGTTTTCCGCGTAATACAAGATGACACTCTTCACCTTCATGAGCATTTGGTGAGTTTTCTTTCGGGAATCCGGCAGAAATTTCTACTAGAGATAGGCGGAGACCACCTTGCTCCGCAACATGTTCAATTCTTTGTTCATCTTTTCCATACACACTGTATTTACGCTCTTCTTTTTTTACAATTTTTAAACGATCTTTTTGTTCTAACAATAAATATGGAAGGGGAACATTTAAAAAATTAGCGATCATTTCTAAAGTTGAGATAGATGGTGATGTTTTATTGTTTTCAACCTGACTCATAAAGCCTTTAGAAAGACCTGTTCCTTCACAAATTTGGGCAATCGTAATTCCTCTACGTTGACGAATTTCACGAATCGCAGAACCGATATTCATAAAATCATGCTCCTTTTTGTAAACAACTATTTGTATCATAGCAAAAAAAAAATATTTTTTCTCATGAAAAATGAATTGACGAATAAAAATAATTAGTGTATGTTTTGTAATGTAAATAAAAGTTTTGTATAACAAAACTATAAAGGAGAGAAAGAAATGAATCAACATATTGGTAACTTAATTATTCGTATCGTGTTAGGGGTAACGTTCTTTATGCACGGTTTAACAAAATTCCAATCAGGAATTGACAATATTGCAGGGTGGTTTACAAGCATTGGTTTACCAGGAGGACTTGCATACGGTGTAGCAACAGTTGAATTAGTTGGAGGTCTATTGTTAATTCTAGGTTTAGGCGTAAGGTATATTGGCTTATTATTTGCACTTGTTATGGTTGGAGCGATTGTGAAAGTAAAATGGTCAGCTGGTTTGTTAGGAGACGGGAAAAATCCTGGATTTGAGTTAGAACTTGCATTATTAGCGATGGGTGCTTACTTATTTGTTGCGAAAGCTAATGGTTTTGTAGATAATTTCTTAAAAGAGAAAATGTTAAAGAAGAATTAATTAAAATGGGGGTATAACAAAATGGGCTTTCCACTTCATCCCGAAACAACACTTGGGGTTGTTCATTTATATGTATCAAATTTAAAGAAATCGCTAGAGTTTTATACAGAAGTATTGCGTATGAAGGTACTGTAAGAAAAAAGTACAATCGTTACGTTTGGTAATGAGGACAATGAGCCACTTCTCATAATAGAAGAAAAGGAAGACGCTCTTCCGAAGCAAAGAGGTCGAACTGGTTTATATCACTATGCAATTTTATTACCAAACAGACAAGACTTAGCAAATATTCTTCGTCATTTTGTTGAGAGAGTACACCCATTACATGGTGGGGCTGACCATTACTTTAGTGAAGCTCTTTATTTAGCTGATCCAGATGGAAACGGGATTGAAATTTATCATGATCGCCAAAAAGAAGTTTGGCATGATGAAAATGGAGAGTTACCATTTGTTAGTAACCCGTTAGACGGCGAAGGATTATTACAGCAAGGAAATACATGGAATGGGTTCCCGGCTGGTACTGTGATGGGGCACATTCATTTACATGTAGCTGACTTAGAAGAAGCGAAACGTTTCTATGTTGATGGCCTTGGTTTTGATGTAACGATTCCAGCTCGTAATGGAGCGTTGTTCGTATCAGCAGGTGGTTATCATCACCATATCGGTTTAAATACATGGCAGGGTGAAGGTATACCACCACAAATGCCAAATTCCGTTGGTTTGAAATATTTCACAATTGTACTAGCAGATGAAAAACAAAAAGAGCAAGTGTGTGAAAGTTTAAAATATATTGGCGTAGTTGCTACGTATAAAGATGGAATATTACAGGCCAAGGATCCGTTTGGACATTGTATACATTTTAAAGTGAAAGGAGAAGCCTAAAAAGGCTTCTCTTTTTTCACTTTCTTATAATAGCTTTTTCATTTTGTAAAAATAGGTCATCAAATTGCTTTGCAAGGTCAAAATCTAGTTTCGTTAAACCTTTTGCATTCCATGATGACAAAGTAATAATGACTGCTTTATACTGGATAAGGATAAATGGGTGGTGATTATGTTCTTCTGATAGTTTGGCGGCTTCAGAGACAAATTCGACTCCTTTTAAGTAGTCGGAAAACATATATTTTCTTTCAATCCATTTTTCATCTTTCACTGTCCATTTATCCAGCTTTGTTAATTCCTCTTGTACTTCTTCATTAGTTAATCGTAGCATCATTTTTCACATCCTTTACCTGCAGTAACGCAAGACCATTGTTAATAAGACGTGTTACAGATTCTTCAGTTGTGAAAGTAGAAAGTTGTTGTAATAATGCTGCTGATGCTTCGTGTCCTTTGTTATGTTCTAAAAGCAATTCTAAAATTTCAAGACGAAGCAACCATTCTTTCGGATGAAATTTATTTAATACTTCTTGAATAGCTATTAATTGATCAGTATGAGTATCGTGTAAAATACTATCGTTACGTATATCTCGAACTGTTTGATACATACGTTCAAGCTTATTCAGTACAAGTGGATCAGGCGTTTCTTGTACTTCTTCATTCATCGGGAAAAATGCAGCCGCATCTGCCGCTCCTGGGAATACAGAAGTGATTTGTGAGCCGACAGCCATATCAAATGCTCCCCATGAAGGATCAAATAATAAGCGATCTTTATGAGTAACTGCACAATTTATAAAGGAGATAAGAGCAATTTTTTTATCATTCTTTACAATGTCTGTTACTGTTCCTTTTACATGAATGCCACTTGCAAAAGTAAACTCTGCACTGCTTCCAATTGTAATGCCTAATGATTGTAATTGTTCTTCTGTACAATTTTCTAATGCAATATCTCCATCTAGTAATCCGATTGGTGTCCCGAATCCATCGCTGTGCACAGATGTAGAATGATTTGCTAGTTGTTTATTATGAATTGCTAATGCAGTTGGTGAGCTTGTTCGTGTGTAAATAACTTCACCAGTATCATTTTTAATTGTCTCTGTAAATGTACCCGTAATTTGTAATCCACTACTTAGCTCAGTTGTAGCATGATTTTCGGAGCGGATTGCTTTTTCTAATCCTTCTGTTCCACCTGTTTTAAATGCCATCGTTGTAGAGAACTGCTCAAGGGCCTCAGTCAATTCTTCAAATGATTCACAAACAAATAGCTGTGGTTGCATTTTTGTTACATCATAAGTTGTCCCGGTGCAAGCTTCAATTGAGAATGGGACTTTCTTTACAGCGTTTGTTAAGCAATGCTTACTTTCACCGACAGAGGAAAGGAGACCAGCACCGTAAATTTTCGGATCATTTATATTGCCGATTAAGCCGTATTCCACTGTCCACCAGAATAAACGTGAAATTTGTTCTGCTTCTGATAAACCAGAAACTAAGTTTTGTTTTTCGATTACAGCATTTTCAGCAACTGCAACTTCTTCAGGTGTAGAAGTAGGGTTTTCTTTTACGATCGTTAATGTACGAACGGCTTCAAAAGCATCATGTTCTTCTTTTGTGGAGAAAGCTTTCGCTCCAATTTGTCCAAAGCGTTTCACATATTTTGCATATGTAGAATCAAGCAAAATCGGTGCGTGGCCTGCAGCTTCATGAACGATATCAGGAGCGGGTGTATACTCGATATTTTCTACTTTACGAATATCTGTTGCGATTGGTAGTAATCCATGCCCCTGAAAATCGAAGAATGCGACGCCGGGAATAAGTCCGTCAATCGTTACGGCACCCCAGCCGCTTGGTGCTAAACAGTCATTCATTTCTTCTACTTTTGGAATTGCATCTATATTAATACCAGATGATTGTAGTCCGTTGACATAGGATGGATGAGCAACATCTTTTAAGAAGCTATGGTTTTGTCTCATAATGTAACGCCAAACAGCGTGATTCACCGGTGTGTATTGATCATAATGCTGTGTGGATACGAATGGTTTTAAATGTGATGGAATTTCTGTTTTCTTTGTCATTTAGACGTCCTCCTTTTTCTCTATAAAAATGAATACCAGTTTTGTATAGCTTGTACCACCTCCTTTCAGAATTGTAAGCGCTTATAAAATTTTATCATAACATTCGAAATTCTTTAACAACTGTTTGCGTGAGAAATAGAAAAATCCCCTATCGGAAAATCCGATAGGGGCGAAAAAATCGCGGTACCACCCTATTTGTAAGTGAAAATATACTTACATCTCAACTAATGATAACGGAAAAATTCCGTCTTTTCCTTCATGCATAAAAGCACTACGAAAAAGAAGCTCCAGAATTGTAATTCGTACTTATATATGTGCTAATTCCCACCGACCATTAGCTCTCTGAAACAGGGATACAAGATACTACTGCGATTCTTTCAACGCGTATATATGAAGTTATTTAAAAGGGAAGGACGCAAAAAAGCCCCTATCGGAAAATCCGATAGGGACGATAAAAATCGCGGTACCACCCTATTTGTAAACAATTAATTGTTTACCACTTACTTTAAGATAACGGAAAGATCCGTCTTTCTCTTCATGCATAAAAAGCATTACGGGAAAGAAGCTCCAGAATTGTAATTCACGCTTGTATATGTACTGATTCGCACCAACCATCAGTTCTCTGAGACAGGGATATAAGTCGCTACTAGTATTCCTTCAAAGCCGATATATAATTCGTTCAACTAAACTATGTTTTGTATTATAAAACTATATTTAAAAGCTTGTCAACAATAATTTTATTATTTCACTTCTAAATCGACGTTTAAATTAGATTTATTTCCAGCTGCATCGGTTGCTACAATGTGGATTGTATTTTTCCCTTGTTGTAATTGATTGCGATCGAAATAAATTTCAAAGTTTTTCTCCCAATGGTTCAAGAAGGCATTTTCCCATACACCATTTCCATTAACTTCATACTGTATCGTTACTGGATGTCCTGGAGCAACCCATCCAGATTCTGTCATCCAGTCTAAAAGTATATCATCTACTTTCCCTCTAATTACAAGGTTTTCTTGATCTACTTCAGGTGATAATTTCGGTGCAGTGCGATCGACGAACACAGCTCCTGTCTGTTTCGTTTCTCCACCAGAGTTAGAAGCAACAGCTTCGATTTGGTATAAGCCATCAGGTAGAGGAGATCCGTCAGTTTTCGTACCATTCCATTTGAAAGATTTATAACCAGGTGTTTCATTTTTCCCTTGATGTATCATGCCTTGATATGCTACACGGTCTTTCGTAATTAAATTAGCATGAAATGTTACATCCTCAACTGGTGTAACTAAATAGTAATTGATCAGGTTGTCATCTAGTATTTTGTCATTATTTGGACTAAAAGTAGAATTAACGATTTCAAGGCCATCAATACGCTTGTATTCTTTCGGATCGATGCTAAATGTAAATGGAATACGCATTTCTTCAGTCTTCCCTTGCTCTTTTACATATAGATTTCCTGTATATACACCTTGTGGTAAGGAGCTATCTACAGTAATAGTAAAAGGCTTTTCAATGTTACTATTAGGTTTCATACTAATAGAAGAAGAGAAAGAAGTCTGGACTTTTGTTTTTGTATCTAGTAATTCAATACGAGTTGAAAAGTTTTTCTTTTTGTTAGAAAGATTTTGTAACGTAACATTTTGTGTTAACTTCACTTTACCGCTATTAGGTTTAATAAGACCGAAACTTACATTGTTAGGTTTCACTAATGCATCTGTTTGAGCGGCTTTTGGAATGTTAATTAAACCAGAGCCTTGTGCCATAACAGGATATGTATTTTCATTGACATCCTTTAATGTTTTTGCAGTATTGGCAAGAGCTGCTTTCAATTGTTCTGTCGTCCAATCAGGGTGCATTTGACGGAGTAGGGCAACAGCTCCTGTTACTTGCGGCGCAGCCATACTTGTCCCGTTGTGAGATTCATAGCCACCTCCCGGCACTGTACTAGTAATTTTCACTCCAGGTGCAACAATATCAGGTTTTATAAGCCAACTACCTTGAGATGGTCCTCTTGAACTAAAGTTACCAATAAGTTCTGTTTGCTTTGGTTGTCCAATTTTTATATTTTTCTTTCGTTTTGTAATTAAAGTTTTTAACTCTTCGCCATTTGTATTTGATAGTTGCATAACTGGAAGAGCTACATCTTCACGTGCAAAATATTCGGGCATAAGATTAATTTCTTTTTCGTTAGAAATTAGTAGCACGCCGAGAGCGCCAGCTTGTTCTGCTTTTACTAACGTGCTCGAAGTTCCTTGTAAAACAAGGGCGAACTTCCCTTTCACATCTTGTTTAGCGTAATCGCTTGGATTACCGTAGCCAACATATACAAGCTGAGCATCGTTCCCTACTTGGAAATCTGCTTTTGATAACGGTAATCCTTGGTAAGATTTATTGGAACCAGCTACTTGGAATGTTGGAAATGGAATAGAAACTGTAGATGCACCAACAGAGATGACACTACTTGCGTTACCAGGAGCGTCAACAGACCAAGGTTTTGGTCCATCATTTCCATTTGAGACGACTGCAGTAACACCAAGTTTTGCTGCGCGTTCTAACGTCATTGTTACAGGTTGATCAGGTACATTCAAATCTTGACCAAGAGATAGATTTAAAACATCGGAACCATCTTGAATAGCGCGCTCAATACCTTGAATAATATCTTCGGTCGTACCAGTACCACCATCATTCATGACACGGTAAGCAAGTATAGAAGCATTCGGAGCGATCCCCTTTATTTTTCCGTTACCAGCGATAATTCCTGCAACATGGGTACCGTGAACGTTTCCATCCATCGGATCATTATCCTCATCGACTGCATCATAGCCACCGATATAATTTGTTTGTAAATCAGGATGGGTATAGTCTACACCTGAATCGATAATAGCGACTTTCATCCCTTTCCCATCAAGGGGTTTACCAGTTGGATCTTTTAAGTTCCAAGCTTCAGGTGCACCAACTGTAGGGCCTCCAACGTTTGGTGTTTCTTGATCTGCTAGGCTTTTTGACGTTTCATGTAATTTATATGTTAAGTTCGGATAAATTGCTTTTACTTCAGGTAAAGAAGCTAGAGCGGCAATTTGATCCCCTGGGATAGAAATAGAAAATCCAGAAAATAACGTACTATATGTTTCTTTTATGGTTGCTTTCGGTGCTTTTTCTTTTATTTTCTTTGTTGTATCCTCTTGTGCTTTTTTTAGTTGTGCATGGTATGATTGCACATTGCTATTTTGTAGGTCCGGAGCATGTTGAATGTTACTTTGTGAAGCGAGTGGAGCATGCTGCAATTCTACAATAACTGAAATTTCTTTTGATGTTTTTGTTTTCTCCCCATTGTTCAATATTTACTTTTAACTGTGGACTAAATTGCTTCTCTTTTTGCAGTGATTCAGCATGGGCGCTTAATGCTCCAAAGCTCGAAAAGACGAGCGCCATACTTAATAGTGTTGATGTAGTTTTCTTCATTGAAACTCCCCTTGATAAAAAGTGCCAATTTTCTGAAAATAAATATTACATTTTTATCGTTAATTATAGGAACGGATGTTGGCTAAACTATACATTCGACATAATTCATACCAATCCTCTTTGAATTAAAAATTTCTTGGGAAATTTTTTGGAATTATGTCGAATGGATAATATTTGCATATAGTAAGCGGAATATGAGGAATGCTAAAGGGGGAAATGGGGGTGCTATATAAAAAGGTTTATAGTAAGTGGAATCGTGGTTTTGTTCCTTTTTTTCTATTCAAGTTCTATTACTAGCGCAGAAAACAATGGAGTAAAAGTTGCCTTTATTCGTAATCATAATCTATGGATTAAAGTCGGTGAAAAAGAAAAACAAATTACAAAAGGAGAGTACATAACAGGACCGAAATGGTCACATAATGGAGAATGGCTTGCATATGCAAAAGGAAAGAAGCGAAATCACTTTGAACTGTATCGGCTAAAAGATGGAAAGAAAGTTAGACCATCTCAATCAGAAGTATCGAATTATCAATGGTCACCAACAGAGAATATAATTGCATTTGTATTTGCACGCACATTAAATACATTTGATGCTGAAAAAAAGAAAGCAGATTTTGAAAACATAGCTAATGGTGTAGGTGACTATGCATGGTATCCTGATGGTAAGAAGTTTCTTGTATCATCAGAAGCGTACTTGCTTCCAACAGGATGGACAGGTGCTCAGTTATATGAAATACAAAAGGATGCAAATATGAATCCTCATAAGATGAAGCATTTATCTGCACTACCGAATGAGCATGATGACTTTTCAGCATTATTTGGAAGTGGATTTAATTGGTCGCCAGATCAAAAATGGATTTCGTTTTTGGCAGTACCAACAGCTTCTTTGTCAGCTGATAGTAATACCCTTTGCTTAATTCGATCAGACGGCAGTCGTTTTGAAACAGTAGATCAAATGTTATTAAACACACAATGGTTCAAATGGGCGCCATCAAAAAATATATTAGCCTATATTGAAGGAAGCGGGAGAGTTGCTTTAGAGAATAAGCATTTAAAAATAAAAGAATTGCCGGCTCTCCAGCAAAATACATTTACTCCAAAAGGCTATGTTGATTGGGATTTCACATGGAAGAACGAGAATGTAATTATCGTTTCAAGGGCAAAGGAAGCAGAGCTATCGGTCCCTCTAGAAAAAAGGCCACTACCATCTTTATATGAAATAAATAGTACAACAGATGAACAACATCAAATTACAAAGCCATCCAATAGCCAAGGCGATTATAACCCTATTTTTAGTAAGAAAAGCAACCAATTAATGTGGCTCCGTTCAAATCGTAAGAAAGTTGATGTATGGCTTGCTCATAACGATGGAAAACATGAAAAGAAATGGATTGAAAATATAGATGTACCAGAGTGGTATTATGAGAAATGGAATTGGGAAGATGTCGTTTCGGTTAAAGACGAGTAAAAAAACCTGCCTGAAATATAATTTCCAGGTAGGTTTTTCAATGTTATTTATGTGTTTTATTTGGCTTTTTTTTCGCAGGGTTTCCGTTCCCTTGGCGCTTTCTATTTTGTTCATCTTTTGCTTGTTTTTCATGTAATGTATCTAAAAAGTCATTTGAGTTACTCATTTTTATATCTCTCCTTTTTTCATTGCGTCCTAGTTACTATAACCATTTAGGAGGATAATCATGAGCTAAAAGTTAAGCGCTTAGTTTTCTTCGGTAGTATAAGTAAAATAGTCCATACGTAATGAATAACATAAGTAAAACTTGTAACTCTACATTTTCTTTTAAAATAGTTGCGACAGAAGATGGTAAGTAAGGTGATGTATCGCTCGTTCCTAAACCTAACCATTTGTTTAAGAGGTTAATGATACAAAATATGAAAACACCGGACCAGCTTGCGATAATTGCTTTTTGTTTAATTTTTGTTTCACGCTCATCATCTGTAATCCAAGGATTAGCAGTTTTATCACTATTAAAAAAGCCATTTATGTATCCCCATATGATCATTCCCATAAAGACGATAATCCATTTCATATTTGTAATCCTCCTCTTCTTGTAAAAAATATTTTACATATATAATTGTAATATTTTCCAAACGTTGATGTCAAACACTTTTTACATTCTACTTTTTAAAATAGCAGGAGTAAAGAAAAAAATAGGGAAGAAATATGTGAGACCATTTTCTAGTGAGAGGAAGAGGAGAATGAAACTTATTTTTGTTCGGCATGGTGAAGGTGAACATACGAAAGATTTACCATTAAGTTTACAAGCAGTGAATCCGCCATTGACGGGCGTGGGAAAGAAGCAGGCTGAATTGCTTCAGTGCGATGTACCATTACAAGAAAAGGATATATTAATCGCTAGTCCTACACTTCGAACTTTACAAACTGCGACAATATGGAGTGCGGAAGTTGCTTGTCAAAAAATTGTTCACCCATATATATCCCCGCGTATTTTTCCTTATCGGGAATCCGCCAAAACATTACCGTGCGATCAATTGTTAGATCGAAAGATAATACAAAAATTATTTCCACATTTTTCATTAGAAGAAAGTAGAAATGAATTGTTATGGAATGAGGGAGTCAATATCATCTCGGAGATGGAATTTCAGCAAATAGTAGATGAATTTCTGCACTGGTGCTATCAGTTAAAAGCAGAAAAAATTTGTATCGTTGCACACGATGGAACAATTACAGCGTATAGGCAATATTTACAGAAAGTCGCTTTAACTAGAGCTGATTTTTTGAAAGAAACGGATATATATGAAATGGACTTATAGGAGAGGAAATTTGTAATGGAAGAGTTAGGAGAAGATGTGTACGACTTAAATGAGCCGAGAGTATACTTTAGCGTAGCGGAAATTAAGTAATATGCAAAATTGCATATTACACATATTGTAAATGGTTGGTATAAGTTTGGGGAGTTGAAACTAGTAGAATCCTTTTTACATAGTGGTGTAAAATCATATGTTGGATTGATAGATTATGTAGATGGAAATGTAGCAATTATGTTTACAATACGCCTATTTTACGGGTTTATTAACCATGACAAAACGTTAGAAGAAGTTGTTCGAGAAGCGAGATTAACCGATGAGGAGACATGTACATTTCGAGTATATAAACAATATGAAACGGATTTATTCTATATTCGAATGAATGCGTTTCACATTTAACTCAAAGTTTTTTTACATTTTCTTCAATGAAAATGATTATCACCTGTGGTATGATATGTTCAAGTTTTTACAGGTAATGAAAGTTACTATATAAACGTTAGTATTTAATGTTTTTTATGTATGTCACAAATTATTCACGATTAACGTTTTAAAAGTAAGCAACTAATGTTATTATATTATCTGTAACTGACTTAATTACAACTTTAGGAGGAAGATATGATTATTCAATTTTTAAGAGAAAACAAAGCAGTTTCTTTTGTATTAGCGATAATTCGAGTGTATCTTGGTTACACATGGGTAATGGCTGGAATCGGTAAACTACAAGGAAAAGGCTTCGATGCAACTGGTTATTTACAAGGTGCAATTGAAAAATCTAAAGGAGCACAACCAGCTGTTCAATCTTGGTGGGCATCATTCTTACAAGATTTTGCAATTCCAAACGTTGATTTATTTAATACACTTGTGACGTGGGGAGAAATTTTAGTCGGAATTGGTTTAATTGTAGGCTGTTTAACAAAAACAGCGGTCTTTTTCGGTCTTGTAATGAACTTTTCCTATATGTTTAGTGGGTCAATTGGTGTAAACCCTGAAATGGTTATCTTATCCATGTTCGTTCTTGTTTCTGGTATGAATGCTGGAAAACTTGGAATTGATGGCTTAGTTATTCCAAAAGTACTAGGATCAAAAATTCAAAAACGCCAAAAGCAAGCTGCTTAATATATGAAAACGGGTATCTCAAAATGAGATACCCGTTTATTTTTCAGCACTTATAGGATTTTTCTCGAAGAAATCTTTTACATACCCTACAAATTCTTGTGGCTCTTGACGAAATGGAGCATGATAACCTTTTTCAATAATATGGAAAGTGCTATTTTTTAAGAATTGATGATAAGCTTCTCCTTCTTTCCAAGAAACGCTACTATCATTTCTTCCCCATATAATTAAAGTTGGTTGCTTGATTTCAGTTGCATTGATTTGAAGACGCCTAGGCCATAATTTCATTTTATTATAATGCTCTTCATCATTACGCTTGAATTTAACTTTGCTCTCATCATAATCTGCAATAGAAGAAACGGCACTTAAATCAGTCGACAACTTTGGTTTTGGTGAACCTTGTTTATTAACGAACGTATGAGGGCCGCCTGTAGCATCAGTTAAAATAAGGTGGGTAACCGCTTCGGGGTATAAATATGTTAAATTAAGAGAAATTTCTCCGCCCATAGAATGTCCCAGTATTGCGAATGAGTCATACCCTAATTTTTTCATTAACTTATAATACAAATTTGCATGAGTTGGGAAAGAATAATAAAAATCCATCGGTTTAGAGGAACGTCCGAATCCTAAAGCATCAACAGAAATAATCGTATGATCTTTTGCTAAATCTGAGTAAACCTTTTGAAAACCATCGGATGATCCTCCAAATCCATGGATCATAAGTAAAGGTGGTTTTTCATCACCAATCTTTTTAAAGTAAATCGTTTGACCATCTATCTCTACCATTTTTTCCTCGGTAGCTAGTTTCGCTGTAATTGTATTTTTAACTTGTTTTACTTGTTCTACTGGCTTTTCTGCTGCACTACATCCTACTAATAGTGTAAGAGTAAGACAACCTACCATAAAATAGCTAAATCGCTTCAATTAGGTGTCCCCTTTCTAACATAACGCTGCATCTATCATAGCAAATAGTATATTACGATTTCCAGGAAGTTGATTACCGTTCTTTATCATAAGAGGTGAAAGGAGCGTTTCCTGGAAATTTTCTGTTTGAAGAAATTGACGGAAAATGAATTGTGAGTGCGGAACATCAATGCGTATCGTCCCATTCCACGAGTTGCAAATTATTTCTAATAACTGAAT
Source organism: Bacillus sp. MYb56 (assembly GCF_002976445.1). Lineage (NCBI taxonomy): Bacteria > Bacillati > Bacillota > Bacilli > Caryophanales > Bacillaceae > Bacillus > Bacillus sp. MYb56. Next base: position 70,970 of record NZ_PCOH01000013.1, on the reverse strand, counting down.
AGCGTCTTTTTCTTTTTTTGAAATAAGTGGAGTGATACATAGTACATCTCCTTTTTGTATGCATAAAGCAAAAGCATCTATTTGATTATCCCGCTCTATTTTAAAGGAGTAAGTTGCTCTCGATAGTAGTGATAAATAAAGCTTAGAACGATCTGCACCAGTCGCAGTTTGATCAAGAAAAATGAGAGATTGAAGATCGGCTTGCTGAATTTGTTTTATGGGAAAAGAATTTGTACTTATACGAGCCGCTTGTTTTTCGAAACGATGAATTGTTGTTATTGATTGAAATCCATAAGATTCATATAAGGATTCACCAGCTTTTGTTGCAATGAGCGTAATAGGGAGCGATGGATAAGTTACTTTTAAGCTATTGTTTAACAAAATACGGCCAATTCCTTTTCTTTGAAAATCAGGATGCACGATTAACATACCGATAGAAGAAAATCCAGGGGCAAACGAAAAGACCCCGCCCGCTGCAATAAGTTTATTCTCATGTACATAGCCAAAAATTGTGCCAATGGAAAGGTACATATGGAATTGCTCTTTCATAAAACTCTCATGCTGTAACCACCCGACTGATTTGCAAAGAGAGAGTAAATCTGGAATGGAAGATGCGTCTAGTTTTACTGTTTTCATAAAGTTCACCATATTTCTATTTAAATTAGAAAAAATAAGAATAATATTACGAAATGTAAAATAATAGGTTCGTATTAAAAGAAATCCAACATGTTTATATTTATCTTTGTAAAGGGGAGTATGCTTGATATGAAAAGACAAACTTATACAAATTATAACTTAAATTTACATAAGTTAACAAAAAATTTACATATAACTCATTTTCTCTTAACAGTCTTCTATTAAATTTGATAGTGGGAAATGAATAACCTAATTAGGGGGACAAGACAGTGAAAAAGTTTGTGAAAAAAGCATGGCCATTTGCAGTTGTGGCGTCGTTAGCAGTTACTTCGGTAGCAACATGGAATTTTACGCGTTCTAGTGAGGTTAATGCAGATGAGAACGGAAACAATGCAAAAATTAAAAATGTCATTGTATTAATTGGGGACGGTATGGGGCCTTCATATATGACAGCTCATCGTTATATGAAAGATAATCCAAAAACATTTGAGATGGAATCTACAGAATTTGATAAGCATCTTGTAGGAACACAAAAAACATATCCAGAAGATGAACATGAAAATATTACAGACTCTGCATCGGCAGCTACTGCGATGTCAGCAGGTATAAAAACATATAACGCAGCTATTGCAGTAGATAATGATAAAGCTGAAGTGAAAACAGTATTGGAGCAAGCGAAAGAAAAAGGGAAGTCAACGGGACTCGTTGCAACTTCTGAAATTACGCATGCAACACCAGCTGCATTCGGTGCACATGATATTAGTCGTAAAAATATGGACGCAATTGCAAATGATTACTTTGATGAGAAAATTAAAGGTAAGCATAAAATAGATGTTATGCTTGGCGGGGGCGTAAAGAACTTTGTTAGAAAAGACCGCAATCTTACAGAAGAATTTAAGAAGTCTGGTTATAGTTATGTAACAGATCGTAATCAATTATTAAATGATAAAAGCGATCAAGTTCTTGGCTTATTTGCACCAGGTGGTTTAGACAAAATGATTGACCGTACTGACAAAACACCTTCATTAGAAGAGATGACAAATGCAGCGATTGAGCGCTTGAACAAAAATAAAGACGGTTTCTTCTTAATGGTCGAAGGTAGTCAAATTGATTGGGCTGGACATGATAATGATATTGTCGGTGCAATGAGTGAAATGGAAGACTTCGAAAAAGCGTTTAAAGCAGCAATTGAGTTTGCGAAAAAAGATAAGAACACATTAGTTGTTGCAACTGCAGATCATTCTACTGGCGGATTATCTTTAGGTGCGAATGGTGAGTATAATTTTAAAGTAGATCCGATTAAAGCTGCGAAACGTACGCCAGACTTTATGGCAAGTGAGATTGTAAAAGGTGCAAATGTAGAAGAAACATTGAAAAAGTATATTGATCTACAATTAACACCAGAAGAAATTAAAGCTGTAAATGATATAGCTCCATCAAAAGATGTAACAAAGATTGATAATGCAATTGAAGATATCTTCAATAAGCGTTCGGTTACAGGTTGGACAACGGGTGGACATACAGGTGAAGATGTGAACGTATATGCATTCGGACCAGGTAAATACTTATTCTCTGGCGTTCAAGAGAATACAAATATAGCTAAACGTGTCTTTGACATCGTTGGCGGCGGCGATCCGAATAAAGGAAGACGCTAATTATAAATGAAAGTGAGGCAAAATGCCTCACTTTTCTTTTTAGGAGATGGAAAGATGAGCGTTTTTTTAGGGAAATTAAGATTCCTTCTAGTATTCGTATTATTGCTAGTTGGATGTCAATCTCAAGAGAATAATATACAACAAAAATCTGCTGGGAAAACTGAGGAAAAGGTACATATGACGAAAGAAGAAGAGAAATCCATTCAAGATGTTATTGAGGCATTTGTACGGACGACGAATGAAAAAAATCTTGCTGAGCATATGGAGTTATTTTCAAAGAAGATGCCTAGTGCTGAAGACTTAAAAACACAAAAGGAAGCTGCATTTCAAAAGGGAAATAAGAAAATAGAATTGGAACATATGAATATGAAAGCTCTTAAAGGTGGGCTTGTTATTGTTGAAACGGAGGAAAAAGAAGTAGATGGAGGGGTTACTCTTCAGAAGAAAATGCAGTACGCACTTGGAAAAGAAGAAGCAGGGTGGAAGATTGAAGAGGTTCGTACGATAGAGAAGAAATAAAGTGAAACTTTAATCAGTGGGAGTCTTACTGCCCGCAAATAGCGGGATAAAAAGGTTCTCATAGGAGAGAACCTTTTAAAGTGGTAATAAAATTTGATTTGAACATGCTTCAATGTCATCAATATCTTGACGGATTGTTGCCATCTTATTATCGAGGTCTTCAGCTTTCATAGCAGCGTCATGTAGTTCATCTTTCAAATAGTCAGGTATATTTCCTTCATATTTGTAGTAAAGCTTATGTTCTAAACTTGCCCAAAAGTCCATGGCAAGAGTACGTAATTGAATTTCTGCAAAGACATCTTTCGTACCAGAATTTAGTGACAATGGATATTTAATAATCATATGCAAACTTTTATAGCCATTTCCTTTTGGATTAGCAATATAATCTTTTACTTCTACAATTTCCATATCTCCACGATTTTCAATAACTTCTTTTAAATGATAAATATCTTCTACAAAGCAACATGTAATACGGATGCCAATAATATCTTGTAATTGTGTTTGAGCATTTTCAACTGTTGGTGATAAGTTTTTACGCTCAAGCTTCCTAATGATACTTTCGGGTTGTTTAAGTCTTGTTTTTATATGTTCAAACGGGTTGTAGTCTTCTAAAAATTGAGCTTCCCGGTTCATAATTTCAAATTTAGTTTTTAACTCTTCTAAAGCAAATGTATAAGGTAATACAAAAGCTTTCCAGTAGTTAACGTTTGATTGGTTATATTCCATTTATATACACACCTTTTCTTATTTACAAGTGAAGTTGTTATTATACTAAACACCAAATCATGTAGGCGCAAGCAGCAAATGATGAGATCATAAAGCGATATTTAGTTTTCATCTTTTCAACCCCTTTCAAATGAAATTATATATGAATAAACGTCATTGTTAGTAATTTCACTATGTACAATTCTTATAGTAATAGATTCATGTGAAATTCGTATGAACTAATTGTTTCAGCTTTTTGTCTTTTTGCTAATGACTTTTGGTTTTGTTTGTTATAATTACCTTAAATTGTAATAAAGGAGAGGGTATGATGAATCCAAAAGATAAAAAAAGAAAAGAGCAAGTGGCCCATATTATTGAAATTCCAGATGAATATAGGCTTGTTGTAGATGATCAAGAAGGAGTGGATGATCCGTATCATCTATTATGGTGGGGGCATAAAGAGGATGAGGAGAAAAAGATACAAATTACATTAAATAGGCATACTGGTAATTTATTTGAACTCAGGATAGATGATGAAAATTATTTTTCGAGTGATAAAGAAGTGATAGAGGAGAATAAGGCAAGAGAGATTGCAAATGTATTTATAAAAAAATATGTGGAAGAAGAATTAGAATTTTATACATATGTGTCAGTTAAGGATGACTGGCGTGGTTGGAAAGAAATAAATTATATGCAGGAAGTGAATGGATATCCATTGCCGAATACAGGATGTGTTGTGCGAATTCATCCTTCAGGTAATGTTGTGCATTTTCATTACAATGGACAAAAAGCTATAGAGAAAAAACCGTTATGGCCAATTGAAATTGTTGAGGAGAACGTCGTTTTAGAAACTTTGAGAGCTAGACAAGATATGAGACTTGTATTTGTGGATTTAACACATTCTTCATGTAAATATGAAAATGGTGAGGAAGTAAAAGGCTATCATCTTGTATATGAACCAGAACCTAGTCATGCGTTTATTGATGCAAGTACAGGTAAAGATTTATTCGACCCAGATCATTATAAATTGCCTCCAACTGTAGCTGTTGAAAAACCGAAAAAAGTTAGTCAACAAGATGATATATTCGATTTATTTGACTGGGATAAAGAAAGTTTTACAAAAGTGGCTGAGACAGAAAATGAAGATGGAATAAGGATGAAATTTGTTTCGAAAGAGGAATTACAAAAACAGAAAGAAGAAAAGAATCCATATTTAATGAATGAATTCTTTAAAAAGCATTTACCGATGTTAAAATATAATAATTTAGTTGGCATTACGATTGATAAATCAACCAATGAATTAATTGGTTTTATAAAACTGGCAGACGATAAAGAAGTAAAACAAATACTGTCTAGAGAGGAATGTTTACAAAAAGCACTTCAATTTTTAGAACATGTTATTCCAGATGTTACACAATATCTTCGCCTTTGGGATGAACGTGACGAAGATGAAGGGATTGAAAGATTTGTCTTTTCAGTATATGTGAATGAAATTCCGGTAGAGTATAGGGAATTCATGGTCAACATTAATACAGAAAATGGTGCTGTGATGCACTACTCGGGAAAACCTAGCAATATAATAGAAGAGTTACTTGCACATGAAACAGCACAAAAAGTAACAAAAGAAAAAGCGTTAGAAATATATAAAGAGGTCATTCGAGTAAAATTAGAATGGTGTATAGATCATGATGCAGAGGAAATGAAATATAAACTGCTGTATAAACAAACGAGGAGTGAAAATCAGAAAGAATCCGTCGATTGTAGTCGGAAAATTCGTTACATAGATGCGCATACTGGAGAGAAAATTTGGAGTGAATATTAGTAAAAGCCAATCGATACGTTTCGATTGGCTTTTACTATGTTTATAGAAAAATTTAATGATTAGCGTTGAGTGGTTTAAGAATGCCATTAAGTTAAGAGTTCCATATTTACATCGTACAGACACAAACAACCTCATGCCCACATACACATAGTAAAGACCACTATTTTGGCGGAGGTGAAAGGTTTGAGTCTATTCGCCGCAATTGGATATATGGTTCGAGAAGTGTTTGTATTTGTTTCTTATGTGAAGAACAATGCGTTCCCGCAGCCGTTATCATCAGATGATGAGAGAAAGTACTTAGAGTTAATGGAGCAAGGTGATGCTCAAGCGAGAAATCTTTTAATTGAACATAATTTACGGCTTGTAGCTCATATTGTTAAGAAATTCGAAAACACTGGTGAAGATGCAGAAGATTTAATTTCAATTGGTACCATTGGGCTTATTAAAGCGATTGAAAGCTATTCAGCAGGGAAAGGAACTAAGCTTGCAACATATGCAGCACGCTGTATCGAAAATGAAATTTTGATGCATTTACGTGTGCTGAAGAAAACGAAAAAAGACGTTTCACTTCATGATCCGATTGGGCAAGATAAAGAGGGTAATGAAATATCGCTTATTGATATATTAAAATCAGAATCTGAAGATGTAATTGATATGATTCAGCTTAGTATGGAGTTAGAAAAAATTAAAGAGTATATCGATATTTTGGACGAACGAGAGAAAGAAGTAATTGTGAAGCGTTTTGGACTTGGGCTTGATAAAGAGAAAACACAGAGGGAGATTGCGAAGGCACTCGGTATTTCAAGAAGCTACGTATCGCGAATTGAAAAGCGTGCTTTAATGAAAATGTTCCATGAATTTGTGCGGGCTGAGAAAGAGAAAAAAGCAAAAGAATAATGTGTATTGTAAGCAGCTACACTTTAAAAGTGGCTGCTTTTCTTTCGGGAAAACGGAAAGAAAACGAGCTGTTCTAAGAAGAAATACATGTTCACTGTTGAAAATGGCGGGTTCTATCTGTAATATTAGAAGGTGCTAAACAATTTAAGAATAAAAATTATACTTAGTTTTTCTTCGTGTATAACGAGACGGCTCCATTCTATATGTGGGAATAAGAACCAATTTTACATATGATATAGAGAGAAAAGAAGGGGAAACTAAAGTTATAGGCTGATTAGGAGGTTTCGTAATTTGCGACGGACATTATATCGACTTATGATCGAACTTACAAATGGTCGTTTTACTTCTTATATATTACGTAAATTTGCACAATCTCGTTTGAGCTCTATCATTATTCCATCGTATGTGAAAGTTTTTCAAATTAATCAAGATGAGATGGAAAAGGGTTTGAAGGAATATGGAACATTGCATGATTTATTTACACGTAGGCTAAAAGAAGGAAAGCGTAGTATTGATACTGATGCATCGAGTATCGTTAGTCCTGTTGATGGTGTTTTTGCTGATCAAGGTCCTATTGAGGATACAAAAACATTCGATATAAAAGGAAAGCGTTATTCAATTGTGGATATGCTAGGTAATGAAGAGCGTGCAAAGCGATATGCAGGCGGTACATATATGGTGATTTATTTGAGTCCAAGTCATTATCATCGCATTCATAGCCCGCTTTCTGGCTCTGTGACTGAAAGATTTGTACTCGGTAGAAAATCATATCCGGTAAATGCAGCGGGTATGGAGTATGGGAAAGAACCATTGTCAAAAAATTATCGCTCTGTTACAGAAGTAAATAGTGACGGCGAACATATGGCACTTGTAAAAGTAGGTGCTATGTTTGTTAATAGTATCGAGCTCCTTCATGAAAGAAGTACTGTTCAAAAAGGTGAAGAGATGGCATACTTTACATTTGGCTCAACAGTTGTTTTATTATTTGAAAAAGATATGATTAAAGCAGTGCAGGAATTGACAAGTGGGCAAGAGCTGCGTCTTGGTGAAAAAATTGCAACCCGAGTATCTCATAAGTAAAGAAAAGGTTTTATAATATACTTATGAAGCTCTAATTAAGAAATGTGGACAAAGATGCTTAATGAAGAAATCCCCTAGATGGGAGTACTTGTTTATTCGAGAGCCATCGCAGGATGGCTCTTTTTACAGGTCAATCAGCAATCTATATGTACTCAAGAAGATTTGACGAGCTTGTCCTCTAACGAGCGTCTAATAATTTCTTGTTTTATAAGTAAAATGAAGTCGGGATTTAATTTTAGTTCTTTTGCTTTATAATAAGACTCAGTGAGTAAATCAGTAGATAACTGTTCCATATGTTTTGTTTTCAAGGTGAGTCACCTCCTAATAATATAAGGATTGATTCGTTGTTGCATTTAATGTACCAAAAAAATATGACAGTCACAAACAAGAGGTTATCCACATAACTCAGTGGATAAAATGTGGATAGATTGTTAGTAAATTCCAAATTGACTGAAAAATTAACGTGGAAAGTGTGTACAAGTTTATCCACAGGTTATCTATCGAAAAATGTTGTCGAAAAATTTTATGAAAAATCCTCAAAGAGGTGAAAGAAATTGAAGTTATTTTTACCAAATGAATATGTGAAAAATATATATCATATTCAACCAGAAGATTTGAAAAAACGTGGAATTAAAGGAGTTATTACTGATTTAGATAACACTTTAATTGAATGGGATCGTCCAAATGCAACGCCACAGCTTGAAGAGTGGTTTTTGAAAATGAAAGAAAATGATATTCAAGTAACGGTCGTTTCAAATAACAACGAGCAACGCGTTAAAGACTTCGCTGACCCATTAGGTATTCCGTTTATTCATAGTGCGCGCAAACCGTTTGTTCGCGCATTTAAGCGTGCGATACATGAGATGCACCTGCAGCCAGATGAAGTTGTAGTAATTGGAGATCAGTTACTAACGGATGTGCTCGGCGGGAATCGTGTGGGACTTCATACAATTTTAGTTGTACCGGTAGCGCAAACGGACGGATTGGTGACACGATTTAATCGGAAAATTGAACGAAGAATTATGAGAAACATGAAGAAAAAAGGCTTAATTAACTGGGAGGAATAAAGTTTGACTGAAACAATTAAATGTATTGGTTGCGGTGTAGAAATTCAAACAGAAAATAAAAATGAAGTAGGATACGCTCCTGTATCATCTTTAGAAAAAGAACAAGTAATTTGCCAACGTTGTTTTCGTTTGAAACATTATAACGAAATTCAAGATGTATCTTTAACAGATGATGATTTCCTTCGTATTTTGAACGGAATTGGACAATCAGACGCACTAGTGGTTAAAATCGTAGATATTTTCGATTTCAATGGTAGCTGGTTACCGGGCTTACATCGTTTTGTAGGGAACAATAAAGTATTACTTGTAGGGAATAAGGCTGACTTAATTCCAAAGTCAGTTAAGCATGATAAAGTAAAACATTGGATGCGCTATAGTGCAAAGCAACTTGGTTTAAAACCAGAAGATGTCTTTTTAATTAGTGCAGCTAAAGGACAAGGAATCGCTGAACTTGCTGATGCAATTGAGCATTACCGCGAGGGTAAAGATGTTTATGTTGTTGGATGTACGAATGTTGGTAAATCAACATTTATTAATCGTATGATTAAAGAGTTTAGTGATGAGACTGAGAATGTAATTACAACATCACATTTCCCAGGAACAACGCTTGATTTAATTGATATCCCATTAGACGAAACGTCATCTTTATACGATACACCAGGTATTATTAATCATCATCAAATGGCGCATTATGTTGGGAAACAAAGCTTAAAGCTTATTACACCGACTACAGAAGTTAAGCCAATGGTATTCCAATTAAATGAAGAACAAACATTATTCTTTGGTGGATTAGCACGATTTGATTATGTAAGTGGGGGCCGTCGTGCATTCACTTGTCATTTCTCAAACCGTTTAACAATCCATCGTACAAAGCTTGAAAAGGCTGATGAATTGTACGAAAAACACGCTGGAGAATTATTGAATCCACCGACACCAGAAGAATTAGAAAATATGCCTAAGTTTGTGAAATATGAATTTAATATTCGTGAGCCGAAAACGGATGTTGTATTCTCTGGATTGGGCTGGGTTACTGTAAATGAATCAGGAGCGAAAATTGTTGCTCATGTACCAAAAGGAGTAAGTGTTTCATTACGTAAATCTTTAATTTAATATGGAGAGGGATTTATGAAACAATTATATGGTGTAATCGGAAATCCAATTGGACATTCATTATCACCCGTTATGCATAACGATGCATTTGAACACTTGAATATGGATGCCCATTACCATGCGTTTCTTGTAGAAGAAGAAGCGCTAGGGGAAGCAGTAAAAGGTTTGAAAGCATTAGGTATTTCAGGATTTAATGTAACGACTCCGCACAAAGTTGCAATTATGGAGTACTTGGATGAGATTGCCCCGTTAGCAAGGCAAATCGGTGCGGTAAATACAGTAGTTCATCGAGATGGAAAATTGATTGGGTATAATACAGATGGAATTGGTTTTGTTCGTGCCCTGCAGTCAATTAGTGAAGATCCACTTCAAGAGAAACGTATTTTATTAATCGGTGCAGGTGGTGCTAGCCGAGCTATTTACTTCTCGCTTGCCGATGTAGGTGTGAAAGAAATTGATATTGCTAATCGTACGAGAGATAAGGCGAAAAACCTTATCTCTGGGTGCATGGCAAATGTTAATTCGCATGCTCTATCGTTAGAATGTGCAGCAGAAAATCAAGGGGAATATGATATTATCATCCAAACAACAACGATAGGTATGCATCCACATGTTGAGTATACGCCGCTGGAAATTCGTTCATTGAAACAAGGAACGATTGTTTCTGATATTATTTATAATCCATTTGAGACGAAAATTTTAGGCGATGCGAAAGAACAAGGTGCAATAATTCAAAATGGAATCGATATGTTCGTTTATCAAGGTGCACTTGCATTTGAAATGTGGACAGGGTGTGTGCCGAATATTGATAGAATGAAACAATTAGTAATGAGAGAGCTTGGAGGCTAATTATATGTTAACAGGAAAACAAAAAAGATTTTTACGTGCAAAGGCACATCATTTAACACCGATTTTTCAAGTTGGAAAAGGTGGCGTGAATGAAAATATGGTGAAACAAATTGGAGAAGCATTAGAAGTTCGTGAACTATTTAAAGTGAGCGTATTACAAAACTGTGAATTTGATCGTAGTGAAGTTGCAGAAGAGCTTGCACAAGGTGCACGAGCTGAAATCGTTCAAGTAATCGGAAGCACAATTGTTTTATACAAAGAATCAAGAGAAAATAAGCAGATTAAGCTTCCTCGATAAAAGATATACATGAGTTATTTTGTAATGGACGCTTGATATGTAGAAAGCGAAACCAATTGAACTTTTATTAACAGTGGGCTCTCTTCGAATATGTATGGGGAGAGTTGCTGTATGTAAAAGGAAGGGGCGTTTCTTTTGAGAAAAATTGGCATTATTGGTGGCACGTTTGATCCACCTCATAATGGGCATTTGTTAATTGCAAATGAAGTGTATCATGCTTTAGGGTTGGAAGAGGTATGGTTTTTGCCGAATCAAGTTCCACCGCACAAGCAAGGACGTAACATTACGAGTGTGAAAAGTCGATTAAACATGCTGCAAATAGCGATTGAGGAAGAAGCATACTTTTCAATTTGTTTAGAAGAGCTAGACAGAGAAGGCCCATCTTATACGTACGATACTATGGTACAATTAACGGAGAAGTATCCGGATGTGCAGTTTCACTTTATTATTGGCGGAGACATGGTTGAGTATTTGCCGAAGTGGTATAACATTGAAAAGTTACTTAAGCTTGTGACTTTCGTTGGAGTTGCAAGACCAGGTTATACATTACATACGCCTTATGATATCGTAAAAGTGGAAATTCCGGAGTTTGCAGTTTCTTCTTCTCTGTTACGTGAGAGATATATGACGAAGAAAACGTGCAAATATTTACTCCCCGAAAAAGTACAGGTATATATCGAGAGGAATGGGTTGTATGAATCGTGAGGAAGCACTTAGTATTGTCAAACAACAAATGCATGAAAAACGTTATATACACACGGTTGGTGTAATGGAAACAGCGATTGAACTTGCCCGATTATATGGTGTAGATGAGAAAAAGGCAGAGACGGCTGCTATATTTCACGATTATGCAAAATGTAGAGCGATTCCAGAAATGGAAGAGATTATTAAGAGAGAAGCTTTGCCAAAGGATCTACTGCACTATAACAAAGAGTTATGGCATGCACCTGTTGGGGCATACTTAGTAGAAAAAGAAGTAGGCATTACTGATCCTGAAATTCTACAAGCTATTACATATCATACAAGTGGTCATGAAAAAATGACAATGTTAGATAAAGTTATTTATGTAGCAGATTACATTGAACCAGGACGTAAGTTTCCTGGTGTGGAAGAGGCGAGGAAACTCGCATATAAAGATATAAATCAAGCTTTACTGTTTGCTTTAAAGCGAACAATTCAATTTTTAATGGAAAAAGATCAAACGATTTATCCATTAACATTCCAAACATACAATGAAGTTATCAAGGAGGAAATTAATAAATGAAAGATAAAGAGTTATTAGTATTAGCGGCAAAAGCAGCTGATGATAAGAGAGCAGAAGATATGGTTGTACTAAATATGCAAGGTATTTCACCGATTGCAGACTATTTTATTATTTGTCACGGAAATTCAGACAAGCAAGTACAAGCAATTGCACGTGAAATTAAAGCGAAGGCACATGAGTTCGAAATTAACGTACAACGTATGGAAGGCTTTGATGAAGCACGTTGGGTTTTAGTAGACCTTGGTGATGTGGTTGCTCATGTATTCCATAAAGATGAGCGTAATCACTATAATTTAGAGCGTCTATGGGGCGATGTGCCGCGTGAAGATATTGCAGATGAGCTAGATCAATGAAATACGAACAATTTGCTTTGCTGTATGACAAACTGATGAATGATGTCCCTTATGATAAATGGGTGGAATTCACAGAGGAAAGTTTACAACAGGCATCTATGAAAGAGGCAAGAATCCTTGACGTAGCATGTGGAACTGGTAACGTAACACTTCCGCTTGTGCGAAAAGGTTATGACTTAATTGGTGTAGATCTTTCGGAAGAAATGTTAACTGTCGCGCAGCAAAAATTGGGGGGAGAAGGATATTTTATTCCTTTTTACCAACAAGACATGAGAGAGCTCGATGTTCCTGGTGAATTTGATTGTGTGACAATCTTTTGTGACTCATTAAATTACGTATTGCAAGAAGATGGAGTGCAAGAAACATTTAGAAGAGTTTTCCACCATTTACGTCAGGATGGCTTGTTTTTATTCGATGTACACTCTTTATATAAAATACATCACGTATTTCAAAATGAAACATATACAGTGAACGGCGAAGAAATATCACTTATTTGGAACTGCTTCCCTGGAGAAGAATCAGATAGTGTGGAACATGATTTGACATTCTTTGTACAAGATTCAGAAGAAGATGTGTATCATCGTTTTGACGAATGTCACGTGCAACGTGCGTATTCGGTTGAAGTGTTAACAAAATGGCTTGAAGAAGCTGGGTTTACAGTGCTTCGCGTCACAGGTGACTTTGAACGAATTGAAGTGACAGAACAAACAGAGCGCATCTTTTTTATGGCGAAGAAGAATGGATAAAAGAAAAGCAACCGATAAGGTTGCTTTTGTTTTATAGAAAAGATGTAGTTTTAGTTCTAGAAAAATAAAAAGATGATATGTGTAAAGTGTAAAAATGCTAGTTTTAGTGAAAATGTAGCATGAAAAAGATAAGTATTAATAAAAAGGGTTTGGGATTAAGATGGCGTATTTATTATGTGTGTTTATTGAATTGCTGCTCAACGCATTTTAAGTCTTCATCAAATTTCTCATGTGTCCGTTCGATTAATTTATGAAACATATCCCCAACGTGCTCTTCTAAAATACGAATACCTTCTCCTGTAACACCGCCTTTAACGCATACCTTTTCTTGTAAAGTAGGTAATGTGAAAATTTCTTTTTCGAGTAATTTCCCCATTCCAATGACCATTTCACTTACTAAAGTAGTGGCTTCTTCATGTGTAATATTTGTTTTATCTACAGCAGCGTTAATGAAACATTGTAATAAATAACTAAAAAAAGCAGGGCCGCAGCTTGCTATATCAGATGAAACGCGCGTTATATCTTCTTCTATAACAAGGGGAGTAGAAATGTTTTTGAATAGACGAAGTAGTTTTTGTTGCCATTCTAGAGAGCAATTATTTCCAAATGTAAATAGTGATGCGCCGGATAAGGCGCGGTTTGTGATGCTTGGAATGATACGAGCGACGTGGCAAGGTATAAGTGTTTCTAATTGTGATGGAGATATGGGGCTTGTGATAGAAACTAAGCAATCTTCGTCTGAAAAATGGTCAGCGTATTTTTGTAGAATAGGGTATATGTCTTTCGGTTTTACGCAAATGAAAATAAGCTGGGATTGTTCGATTACCTCTTGGATTGTTTTGGCTATATGAACAGAAGGGTATTTTTCTTTTATATGATATGCTTTGGCAGGCGTCCGATTAATAATAGTAAGGCACGAAGGTTTGACAGCACGGGTTTCTAAAAATGCATCGATTAGTATATTCCCCATGTTCCCTGTCCCTATAATTCCTATGTTCAATGTTTCATCCCTCCTTCGTAACAGCTTTCTCCTAAACAATATGAATGATGTTATAAATTTATGATTAGAGGTGTAAAATGATGTGGGATTTTCCGAAAAAATGGTTGGGATTAGTGGTTATTATTGGCACTTTGATTTTTCTTTTTTTCTGGAAAACGAATCAGCAAACAGAGCGATCGCTCGTTACAACGGAAGTTCAAGTGAAAGATGTGGAGAAAAAAAGTAAACCGAAAGTATTGGATGCAAAGGAGCAGAAAAAAATAATTATAATTGATGTGAAAGGGGCGGTTTTTAAAGAGGGTGTGTATGAAATGAAGGAAGGGGACCGGGTGAAGGAGGCGGTTGAAAAAGCTGGTGGTTTGTTGCCGGATGCAGATGTGAAGAAAGTGAATTTGGCGCAAATGGTCCAAGACCAAATGCTTCTGTATGTTCCTAACAAGAATGAGCCAGTGCAAGAAGGGGCTACTTTTTCAAAAAGCGAAGGTAAAGTGCAAATAAATACAGCTTCTAAAGAGCAACTTGAAAAAATAACAGGCATTGGTTCTCGGAAAGCGGAAAGTATTTTGAAATACCGAGAAGAACATGGTCCGTTTCAGAAAATAGAAGATTTATTAGAAATTGATGGGATTGGTGCGAAGTCTTTAGAGAAAATAAAAGATCAAATTATTATTCCATAAAAGATTGACGAAGTTTTTCTTTTTTCGCTACACTACAAGTAGACAAAAAAGAAGGTGAAAAATATGGAACGAATTTCATGGGATCAATATTTTATGACGCAAAGCCATCTACTATCTTTACGTAGTACATGTACAAGGCTTGCGGTAGGAGCGACAATCGTTCGTGATAAACGAATTATTGCTGGTGGATATAACGGTTCAATTAAAGGTGGTGTGCATTGTATAGACGATGGTTGCTATGTCATTGATAATCATTGCGTTCGTACAATTCATGCTGAAATGAATGCTTTATTGCAATGTGCGAAATTTGGTGCAAAAACAGAGGAAGCGGAAATTTATGTCACACATTTTCCTTGTTTGCAGTGCTGTAAGGCGATTATTCAAAGTGGTGTTACAGCGGTTTATTATGCACAGGACTATAAAAATCATCCGTAT
Organism: Bacillus sp. MYb56; assembly: GCF_002976445.1. Classification (NCBI taxonomy): domain Bacteria; kingdom Bacillati; phylum Bacillota; class Bacilli; order Caryophanales; family Bacillaceae; genus Bacillus; species Bacillus sp. MYb56. Next base: position 55,857 of record NZ_PCOH01000013.1, on the reverse strand, counting down.
GCCGTAGAGTTATTTGAACAAGCGAGTGTAACGGTAAAGCACGTTCCGCTAGAATACGATATTACATCGCTAGAGGAACAAGAGCGTCATTTACAGCTAAAGGAATTATTCGCAGCTTTAGAAAAAGATAATTTATCAATGGAAGAATTACAGCGTGTATTCACTAAAGCGAAAATGATGCTATAAGGAGTGAGTATGAGTTGAATGGGCAATGGGGCTATGTTGCAATCTCGTTTATAATTGGGATTGCAATTACCTTTTCCGCATCGCATTTGTTGGCTGCTTGTTGTTTCGTTTGTTATGTTTTATTTTGTTTATATCGTACTTCGCGTAAAACCTTCATATTTTGTATAATAGCGTGTTTTAGTGGCGTTATGTACACCACGTATGTTCAGAGTCTAAATAAGCCGCTAGGGGATTCCTATGAAGTTACACGAGGGGTCGTGCAAAATACACCTCTAATTAATGGGGATCGTCTCTCTTTTCAAATTGAAGATCAGAATAAAAACTTAGTGCAGTTAAATTATAAAATACAATCTGCTTCGGAAAAGAAGCAGTTGCAACAATTACATGCAGGTATATCGTGTACATTTAAAGGGGAGGTGAAAGAACCACAAACTGCCCGGAATTTTCATGTTTTTGATTATCGTAATTATTTATATCAGCAAAAAATACATTTTATATTTGATGTGACATACATTTCTGAATGTCACAAAACATCGTTGTCACTCGTGCAATGGATTTTCCTTCTCAGGCAACAAACAATCTCGAAAGTTACAGAAATGTTCCCGGAACAATCAGGTGCATTTATGAACGCATTATTATTTGGAGATCGACAACAAATGACGTTTGAAGTAGAAGAGCAATATCAACAATTTGGTCTTATACATTTGTTAGCAATTTCAGGATCGCATATCGTATTATTAATGGTTATAATGTATTTTGTTTTGCTAAGAAGTGGTGTGACGAAAGAGATAGCAACAGTATGTCTTATAGTTTGCATTCCTCTGTATATGATCATAGCGGGGGCGTCGCCATCTGTTGTGAGGGCTTCTATAACAGGAGTTTTATTATTGGTAGCTTTCATATGCTCTGTTCGCTTATCTAGTCTAGACGCCTTAAGTATAACGGCTATATGTATGCTTATATACGATCCGTATCTTATTTTCAACATTGGATTTCAATTCTCATTTGTAGGTAGTTTTTCTTTACTACTATCTGCGCCGATATTATTAGGGCGTAGTAATGGGATAGTTCGAAATTCTATTTACATTTCTATAATTTCACAGCTCGCTAGTACCCCCATCTTGTTATATCATTTTGGTTATTTTTCTCCTTATAGCATTTTCCTCAATCTTATATATGTTCCTTTTCTATCCATTATTGTATTGCCGTGTAGCATCATTATTCTTATATGTATGCCGGTTATTCCATTTTTCGCAAAAGGAATTGCATATGTACTTTCACTATGTTTAACCATTTCTAATGATTTTCTAAGTTACTGTGAAAGTTTCCCTTTCATCCGACTTACTTTTGGTCAAACTCCTTTATTTCTTGTGGCTATATATTGTTTTAGTATCGTTAGTATATTTGTGATTTGGGAAAGGGTAATAACGAAAAAAATTTTGTGCATAGTTGTGGGTGTGTTTCTTTTTATTAGTACTTGTCATTATGTATATCCATATTTTCGCGAAAGTGGGAGTGTTACATTTCTTGATGTTGGACAGGGAGATGCGATATTAATTCGTCTTCCATACGATAAAGAGGTTTATCTTATTGATACAGGAGGAGCCCTTTCTGTCAAGAAGGAAGCGTGGCAACAGAAAAAGCATGAATTTTCTGTTGGGCATGATATTCTTGTTCCTTTTTTACAAAAAGAAGGTATAAAAACGATTGATAAATTAATTGTAACGCACGGAGATGCGGATCATATAGGTGCTGCGCTGGATTTGCTGTCATCTATTATTGTAAAAGAAGTTGTATTTGGGAGAAAGGAACAAGATGCTGTATTGGAAAAAGTGGTGAAGAAAAAGGCGTTAGAAAAGAGCGTGAAGATAAGTGTAGTAGGAGAAGGGGAAGGTTGGAGGGTAAATGAAGCGGAATTTTTCGTATTAGCTCCAAAGGGGAAAGAAAAGGGAGAAAATGACTCTTCGATTGTACTATGGGCCAGACTAGGGGGACTAACATGGCTATTTACGGGTGATCTAGAAGAAGAAGGAGAAAAGTTTATAGTATCAACATATCCTGATTTGCGGGCTAATATTTTAAAAGTTGCCCACCATGGGAGTAAAACATCGTCTACAGACCCATTTTTAAGCCTTGTACAGCCTGCTGTAGCGATTATTTCTGTGGGGGAGCGTAATGGGTATGGGCACCCGCATAAGGAAGTTATAGAGCGTTTTAAGAAGATGGGTATTGATATATGGCGTACGGATAAGCAAGGTGCTATTTCCTATGTTTTTAATGGAGAAAAAGGAACCTTTCAAAGTAAAATCACATATGATGAAACACATAGAAGATGAAAAAAAGAAGACTGCCGTTAAGCAGCAGCCTTTAAGAACCGATGAATTTAATAACAGTTGCAATAATGAAAAGTGTTGCGAAAAAACCAAATGAGACGATAAATCCTACCCCTGAATCAATAGCGTCATTGCGTTTACTTTGAACGTTTTGTTCAAAATCATTCATTTAGAATCCCTCCCCAACATTCCATTTTAGTATAAAATATTGTCAGAAAAAAATCTACAATTTCCATATGAAGTGAAATAGAGTATTTGTATACTTTCTCTAGTTAGTTAAGTAGCGTGAATTTTTCATTTCCAATCATGTTAACAGTTGGCACTTATACTAAGATTATTATTGTAAATAATAAAGGGAAGGTGATTACCGCACACCAATAAGAAATCCGGGGCTTATTGCGTGGCGTTTTATATAAATAAAGGGGCGGGTTATAAAGACCGTCCCTTTGTACTTGTAAAACAAAAGCTAGGGCATTAGTATAAATATATATTGCCAAGTTAGGGAGTAGGAAAAAATATGAGTGATATACATAAGAAGATTAAAAAGAAACAGTTCGCTCCGTTGTATGTACTGTATGGAACGGAAGCCTATTTTATAAATGAAACGATAAAGCTTATTACAACGGAAGCGCTTGAAGAGGAAGATCGAGAGTTTAATGTTGTGACATACGATTTGGAAGAAGCGTATTTAGAAGATGTAGTTGAGGATGCGCATACGCTTCCTTTTTTTGGAGAGCGTAAAGTTATATTAATAAAATCACCACTATTTTTAACGGCACAAAAAGAAAAATTAGAACAAAATATAAAAATTTTAGAAGAATATATTGGGGAGCCATCTCCTTTTTCTATTCTTGTTTTTGTTGCGCCTTATGAAAAATTAGACGAACGAAAAAAAATTACAAAACTATTAAAGAAAACAGCGGATGTAATAGAAGCAAATGCGATGCAAGTGCAGGATGTTCAGAAGTGGATTGTTTCTCGTGCGGATGAGGTGCATGTGCATATTGATAATGCAGCTGTTAGTTTATTGTTAGAGCTTGTGGGAAGTAATGTAACAATGTTGGCGAAGGAAATGGACAAGTTAACGTTATACGTCGGTATGGGCGGAGAAATTACGCCAAAACTTGTCACGGAACTTGTGCCGAAATCTGTTGAGCAAAACGTGTTTGCTTTAACAGAAAAAGTGGTGAAAAAAGATATCGCTGGTGCGATGCAAATTTTAGACGGATTATTTACACAGCAGGAAGAACCGATTAAACTGCTCGCTTTATTAGTAAGTCAGTTCCGCTTGCTACATCAAGTGAAAGAGTTGCAACAGCGTGGTTACGGACAAAATCAAATCGCGTCCCATATTGGTGTACATCCGTACCGGGTAAAGTTGGCGATGAATCAAACGAAGTTTTTCTCTTTTGAAGAATTAAAAAAAGTTATTATAGAATTGGCGGAAGCTGATTATAGTATGAAGACTGGAAAGATGGATAAGAAACTTGTGCTTGAGTTTTTCTTAATAAGGTTAAATCATATGTAGTGACACAAAAAAGTTCACGTACTTAGTACGTGAACTTTTTTGTGTATATAAAAAACGATCCGAATGGATCGTTTTTTAAACGCCTTACGCGTTTACTTGTTTCGCTAAGCGAGATTTTTGACGAGCTGCAGCGTTTTGGTGGATAAGACCTTTACGAGCTGCTTTGTCAAGTTTTTTAGAAGCAGTTTTGAAAGCTTCTTTAGCATTTTCAAGATCGTTATTAGTAACTAAAGTTTCTACAGTTTTAACAGCAGTACGCATGTCAGACTTGATAGAAGCGTTATGTGAACGACGCTCTTCGCTAAGTTTAGCGCGTTTGATAGCAGATTTGATGTTTGCCATACTTTTCACCTCCCTGGTGCAATCGAATGACTCGATTCTTACATAGAACAAGTGATATTTTATCAAACGGTGAAGAGAATTGCAATAGTATATCAATGAAATTTCACGTAAAGGAAAGAATGACCTAATATAACTTGGGGAAATCTAACGATATTTACTATGAATTACGGAGGAGATACGATGAAAGAACCATTAGATTTAAGTAAATATAGTGTTAGAACTGACCTTGCTGTAGAGGCGCACCAAATGCTACAAGAGCGCCAAGAAGAACAAAAAGGGATACAGGGAGTTATTGTAAAAGAGAGGGAAGAAGAGGGAGTTACAATTACAAAAGTAACTATTGATGAAATTGCATCTGAGTCGATGGGGAAAAAACCTGGAAGTTATTTAACTCTTGAGGTGCAAGGTATACGACAACAAGATACGGAACTTCAGCAAAAGGTAGAGCGTATTTTTGCAAAAGAATTTTCTTATTTCTTAGAAGAGGTTGGAGTTTCAAAAGAAGCGAGTTGTTTAATCGTAGGTCTTGGGAATTGGAATGTAACGCCGGATGCACTCGGACCGATAGTTGTAGAGAACGTATTGGTGACGAGACATTTGTTTAAATTGCAGCCTGAAAGTGTGGAAGAAGGGTTTAGACCTGTTAGTGCCATTCGTCCAGGGGTAATGGGAATTACAGGGATTGAAACGAGCGATGTCATTTACGGAATTATTGAGAAGACAAAACCAGACTTTGTCATCGCAATTGATGCATTAGCTGCGCGTTCTATTGAACGAGTAAATAGTACGATACAAATTTCTGATACAGGAATTCATCCAGGATCTGGTGTTGGGAATAAGCGTAAGGAACTAAGTAAAGAAACATTAGGTATTCCTGTTATCGCAATTGGTGTGCCAACTGTGGTAGATGCTGTTTCGATTACGAGTGATACAATTGATTTTATTTTGAAACATTTTGGCCGGGAACTGAAAGAAGGAAACAAACCGTCACGCTCTTTATTGCCAGCAGGTTTTACATTTGGAGAAAAGAAAAAATTAACAGAAGAAGATATGCCAGATGAAAAGAGTCGAAATATGTTTTTAGGAGCTATTGGTACGTTAGAAGAAGAAGAAAAGAGAAAGTTAATTTATGAAGTGTTATCTCCTCTTGGTCATAATTTAATGGTAACTCCAAAAGAAGTAGATGCGTTTATTGAGGATATGGCAAATGTAATAGCCAGCGGTTTAAATGCAGCGCTGCATCATCAGATTGATCAGGATAATACAGGGGCATATACACATTGATGGAAAGAGGCAGAAATAGCTTGAGTCAATTTACGCTGTTATGTATATGCGGTACAGTCTTATGTTTGCTTATGATGATAGCTGGAGTGGGACTCGCTAATCATGGTCTAAAAAGTATGAAGGGATATCGTCAGCTGTCATATGAACAAATTGCTCATATGACAGGAACAGAAGGCGCTGGGGCTGAATCGGAAATTTCGGGAGAGACGTTTTCGACTATTGAAAAACAAAAACAGTTAGAAAGCTTAAGAAGTTTTAATGTTGTAGAAGGTATCGGTATGGCGATAGCAAGTGTTGCTCGTGATATGACAAAGTTTGGAACGGATATAGTTGTTGGGGCAATAAAAGGAATTTTTAGTTAAGGGTAGCGGGAAGGATGGTTGTCTTATGTTTGTAAGAGAGCTGTCTTTTAATTTGAAAAAGGTTTGTCTCTTATGGTTTGTTCGCATAAGATATAGATAGAGTGATTTGTATTGTAAGCAGCACGAGTTTTCATTGAATCTTTGCTGCTCTATTGATATAATCAGTGCTAGTGTATATTGGCGAGACTATTAGGAGTTGAGAACATAGATGAATAAAGAAGAAAGAGCAAAAAGACAGTCCAAAATTCGTAACTTCTCCATCATTGCTCACATTGACCACGGGAAATCAACGTTGGCAGACCGTATTTTGGAGAAAACAAACGCGTTGGCACAGCGCGAAATGAAGGCGCAATTGCTTGACTCTATGGAGTTGGAGCGTGAGCGTGGTATTACAATTAAATTAAATGCAGTACAACTAACGTATAAAGCGAAAGACGGTGAAGAGTATATTCTTCACTTAATCGATACTCCAGGACACGTCGACTTTACGTACGAAGTATCTCGTAGTTTAGCGGCTTGTGAAGGTGCAATTCTTGTAGTGGATGCAGCGCAAGGAATTGAGGCGCAAACATTAGCGAACGTATATTTAGCGCTTGATAATAATTTAGAAATCTTACCAGTTATTAATAAAATCGACTTACCAAGTGCAGACCCAGAACGCGTACGTCAAGAGGTAGAAGATGTAATTGGTTTAGATGCATCGGAAGCTGTACTTGCTTCAGCGAAAGCTGGCATTGGTATTGAAGAAATTTTAGAACAAATCGTTGAAAAGGTACCAGCTCCAACAGGTGATTCAGAAGAGCCGTTACAATGTATGATTTTCGATTCTTTATATGATCCGTACCGTGGTGTAATTGCATATATCCGTGTTGTAAATGGAACGGTAAAAGTTGGCGATAAAGTACGTATGATGGCAACTGGAAAAGAATTTGAAGTAACAGAAGTAGGTGTGTTTACACCGAAAACGACGCAACGTGACGAGTTAACAGTAGGTGATGTAGGTTTCTTGGCAGCATCTATTAAAAATGTAGGCGATACACGTGTTGGTGATACGATTACACATGCGAAACGTCCGGCTGCAGAGCCGTTAAAAGGGTATCGAAAATTAAACCCAATGGTATTCTGTGGTTTATATCCAATCGATTCTGCACGTTATAACGACTTACGTGATGCGTTAGAAAAACTAGAATTGAATGATTCTGCTCTTGAATTTGAGCCTGAAACATCTCAAGCTTTAGGTTTTGGTTTCCGTTGTGGTTTCTTAGGGCTTCTTCACATGGAGATTATTCAAGAACGTATTGAACGTGAATTCAAGATTGACTTAATTACAACAGCGCCAAGTGTTATTTATAAAGTGTATTTAACAAACGGTGAAGATTTTATTGTTGATAATCCATCTAATATGCCAGATCCACAGACTATCGATCGTGTAGAAGAGCCGTTTGTGAAGGCTGCAATTATGGTTCCGAATGACTATGTTGGAGCTGTAATGGAAATTTGCCAAGGGAAACGTGGAACGTTTATTGATATGCAATATTTAGATGAAACACGTGTTACATTGACATATGAAATCCCGTTATCAGAAATCGTATATGATTTCTTCGATCAATTGAAATCAAATACGAAAGGATATGCATCATTTGACTACGAGTTAATTGGTTATAAACCATCTAAACTTGTGAAAATGGATATTCTTTTAAATAATGAACAAGTGGATGCTTTATCATTTATTGTACATCGTGATTCAGCGTATGACCGTGGTAAAGTAATTGTAGAGAAATTAAAGAAATTAATTCCAAGACAACAGTTTGAAGTGCCAATTCAGGCGACTATCGGAAATAAAGTTGTATCTCGTTCTACAATTAAGGCGATGCGTAAAAACGTACTTGCAAAATGTTACGGTGGTGACATTTCTCGTAAGCGTAAACTTCTTGATAAGCAAAAAGAAGGTAAAAAACGTATGAAGTCTGTTGGTTCTGTAGAAGTGCCGCAAGAAGCATTCATGGCTGTACTGAAAATGGATGATAACTAATGGAGTGAACTATAATTAGTGGAGATTTTTCTATTCTTCGCTAATTATTAGCCCGCACCAATCGTGATAAAAGTAGAAGCCGTTCGTTCGGCTTCTTTTTTATATGCTACTTTTTAGACATCTTATCATCTCTCATTTACAATAGTGAGAGAGCTTTTTAGTGATTGATATAGAGTTAGGAGACTATTAATGTCCGAAAATATTCGAAAAGATATTCGAGAGAAAATACAAAAAGGTAATTTTAATTGCGAAAAGGAACTGACGCTTTCTATAATTAGTGGGAAGTGGAAAGTTGTGATATTGTGGCACTTAGGTGTGGAAGGTCCGCATCGTTTTAGTGAATTGCAACGTCTGTTCCCGAGCATTTCTCATAAAGTGTTGTCAAATCAATTGAAAGAGTTAATGGAGGACGGGATTGTTGATCGAACGGTATACCCGGAAATTCCTCCGCGTGTTGAGTACTATATGACGGAATTAGGTATGTCGCTTTTACCGATCGTTGAAATGATGTATGATTGGGGAAAAATGCGAATGGAACAAATCCGTAATACAGTAGAGAAGTAAAGAATCCTCCGGAGTGCGGAGGTTTTCTTTTTAGAAAGGTAGGAGTTATATTTGGTACAAGCTGCATATATTCATATTCCATTTTGTCAGCATATTTGTCACTATTGTGATTTTAATAAAGTATTTATTGAACGCCAACCGGTTGATCAATACTTACAATATTTAGAGAAAGAAATAATAAATACGGTTCAAAAAGTACCGTTTGAAAGTATGAAAACGATTTTTGTTGGCGGAGGAACTCCGACAGCTTTAAATATGGAGCAAACAAAAAAACTACTCGACATCATTAACCGTCGTTTGCGCCTATTTGCGCCGAATTGTGAATTAACATTTGAAGCGAATCCAGGTGATTTACCGAAAGAGAAGTTGAACGTATTGCTAGAAGGTGGAGTAAACCGAATTAGTTTTGGTGTGCAAACGTTTCGTGATGAGCTACTTGAGAAGATTGGACGCAGACATACGAGAGAAGATGCATTCGTAGCAATTCGAGAAGCGCAGGAAGTCGGTTTTACAAATATTAATGTAGATTTAATTTATGCTCTGCCAGGACAGACGATAGAAGATGTAAAGGAAACATTAGACATTGCTTTTACGCTTGGTGTACAACATTTCTCGGCATATTCCTTAATTGTGGAACCGAAAACCGTGTTTTATAACTTAATGAATAAAGGGAAATTAAGACTTCCAGGTGAAGACCATGAAGCGAAAATGTACGAAATGGTAATGGATGAAATGGAGAAACATGGTTATAACCAGTATGAGATTAGTAACTTCTCAAAAGGTAATAATGAAAGTAGACATAATCTCACATACTGGAATAATGAAGAGTATTATGGATTTGGAGCTGGAGCGCATAGCTATGTGAACGGGGAACGAATTCAAAATGTAGGTCCGCTCAAGCAATATTTCACTAAAATTGATGAGACAGGATTTCCATATTTAGATGTTCACCCAGTGACAGAGAAAGAAAAAATGGAAGAAGAGTTGTTCTTAGGACTTCGAAAAACAAAAGGTGTTTCTAAGTTAGAATTCCAAAAGAAATTTAATGTGGAGATGGACCATGTTTTTGCAAAGCAGTTACAAAGTAATCAAGAACAAGGATTACTTGAAAACAGAGATGGACATGTTTGTTTAACGAGGAAAGGGAAACTATTAGGGAATGAAGTATTCCAGTCATTTTTGATTGATTAATTAAATGTGCCATAAGCGCGAAAATTTTTTGTTATTTCGTGACGTTTCCGTTGACAATTGAATGTCAATTTTGGTAAGTTATTAATAGATTTAGCACTCGAAGACAAAGAGTGCTAACAGAGGTGATGATGAGATGCTTACGGAACGTCAGCTCTTAATTTTACAAACAATTGTTGATGACTTTATTGGATCAGCGCAACCAGTTGGTTCGAGGACGTTGGCTAAGAAAGATGAAATTACGTTTAGTTCAGCTACTATTCGAAATGAAATGGCTGATTTAGAAGAATTAGGATTTATTGAAAAAACGCATAGTTCTTCTGGGCGTGTTCCTTCTGAAAAAGGATACCGATTTTATGTAGACCATCTTTTAGCGCCGCAAAACTTACCGACCGATGAAATTGTACAAATTAAAGATTTATTTGCTGAAAGAATTTTTGAAGCAGAAAAAATTGCACAACAATCAGCTCAAATTTTATCAGAGCTTACGAATTATACGGCCATTGTTCTTGGTCCCAAATTGAGCACAAATAAACTTAAAAATGTACAAATTGTACCGCTTGATCGTCAAACAGCAGTCGCTATTATTGTAACAGATACAGGGCATGTGCAAAGTAAAACGATTACCGTTCCGGAATCTGTTGATTTATCAGATTTAGAAAAAATGGTTAATATTTTAAATGAAAAGCTATCTGGTATACCTATGGCAGAACTTCATAATAAAATCTTTAAAGAGATTGTTACAGTCTTGCGTGGGTATGTTCATAATTACGATAGTGCAATAAAAATGTTAGATGGTACATTTCAAGTCCCTTTATCGGAAAAGATATACTTTGGAGGAAAAGCAAATATGCTTTCGCAACCAGAGTTCCATGACATTCACAAAGTAAGATCTTTGCTGACGATGATCGATAATGAGGCTGCGTTTTATGACATTTTGCGTCATAAACAAGTCGGAATTCAAGTGAAAATTGGTAGAGAAAATTCTTCTACGGCAATGGAGGATTGCAGTTTGATTTCTGCAACGTATTCGATTGGAGAAGAGCAACTTGGAACAATTGCAATTTTAGGTCCGACGAGAATGCAATACTCTCGTGTAATTAGTTTACTGCAGTTATTTACAAGACAATTTACAGACGGACTTAAAAAGTAAATGAGAGTAATACATTCGCTCAAGTGATGAAATTTTCATTGCTGTGTGTAATATATAATGCTTAGGTAATCATGCTAAGCATGATACCTAATACCTTTTAAGGAGGTGAAAATTGTGGAAGAGCGTAACGAACAAGTGAAAGAAGCGCAAGTTGAAGAAGCTGTCACGCCAGAAAACAGTGAAAAAACTGTAGAAGAAAAAAGTGAGGCTGCTCTTTTACAAGAAAAAGTAGATGAGTTACAAGCGAAACTAACGGAAACGGAAGGTCGCACATTACGTCTACAAGCTGATTTTGAAAATTATAAGCGCCGTGTCCAAATGGATAAACAGGCTGCTGATAAATATAGAGCACAAAGTCTAGTTTCAGATATTTTGCCAGCTCTTGATAATTTTGAAAGAGCGATGCAAGTGGAAGCGACTGACGAGCAAACGCAATCCTTGTTACAAGGTATGGAAATGGTGCATCGTCAATTGCTAGAAGCGTTGACTAAGGAAGGTGTTGAAGCGATTGAAGCTGTTGGTAAACAGTTTGATCCGAATGAACACCAAGCTATTATGCAAGTGGAAGACAGTGAATTTGAATCAAACGCGGTAGTTGAAGAATTCCAAAAAGGTTATAAACTAAAAGACCGTGTGATTCGCCCATCAATGGTAAAAGTAAATCAATAATTTACATAAAAGTAGGAGGATTCGCCATGAGTAAAATTATCGGTATTGACTTAGGTACAACAAACTCTTGTGTAGCTGTTATGGAAGGTGGAGAACCAAAGGTTATCCCAAATCCAGAAGGAAATCGTACAACACCTTCTGTTGTAGCTTTCAAAAATGAAGAGCGTCAAGTTGGGGAAGTTGCGAAGCGTCAAGCAATTACAAACCCAAATACAATCATGTCTGTTAAACGTCATATGGGTACAGACTACAAAGTAGAAGTTGAAGGTAAAGATTTTACACCTCAAGAAATTTCTGCAATCATTTTACAAAACTTAAAAGCTTCTGCTGAAGCATACTTAGGTGAAACAGTAACGAAAGCTGTTATTACAGTACCTGCATACTTCAACGATGCAGAGCGTCAAGCAACGAAAGATGCTGGTCGTATCGCTGGTTTAGAAGTTGAGCGTATCATTAACGAACCAACAGCCGCAGCACTTGCTTACGGTTTAGAAAAACAAGATGAAGAGCAAAAAATCTTAGTATATGACTTAGGTGGCGGTACATTTGATGTATCTATCCTTGAGTTAGCAGACGGCACATTCGAAGTTATTTCAACTGCTGGTGACAACCGTCTTGGTGGAGATGACTTTGACCAAGTTATCATCGATCATTTAGTAGCTGAATTCAAAAAAGAAAATAGCATTGATTTAAGCCAAGATAAAATGGCACTTCAACGTCTGAAAGATGCAGCTGAAAAAGCGAAGAAAGATCTTTCTGGTGTAACACAAACACAAATTTCATTACCATTCATTAGTGCTGGAGCTGCTGGCCCATTACACTTAGAATTAACGTTAACAAGAGCTAAATTCGAAGAAATTTCAGCTGGTCTTGTTGAAAGAACATTAGAGCCAACTCGTCGTGCATTAAAAGACGCTGGTTTTGCTCCAAGCGAATTAGATAAAGTTATCCTTGTTGGTGGATCTACTCGTATCCCAGCTGTACAAGAAGCAATTAAACGTGAAACTGGTAAAGAGCCATACAAAGGTGTAAACCCAGATGAAGTTGTAGCATTAGGTGCTGCAGTTCAAGGTGGCGTACTTACTGGTGATGTAGAGGGCGTTCTATTATTAGACGTAACTCCACTTTCTTTAGGTATCGAAACTATGGGCGGTGTGTTCACGAAACTAATCGAGCGTAACACTACAATTCCGACAAGTAAGTCACAAGTATTCTCAACAGCTGCTGATAACCAACCAGCGGTAGACATTCACGTACTACAAGGTGAGCGTCCAATGTCAGCTGACAACAAAACGTTAGGTCGTTTCCAATTAACAGACCTTCCGCCAGCACCACGTGGAATTCCACAAATCGAAGTAACATTCGATATTGATGCGAACGGTATCGTTAACGTACGTGCAAAAGACTTAGGTACAAGCAAAGAGCAAACTATTACAATCCAATCTTCTTCAGGTCTTTCTGATGAAGAAGTAGATCGTATGGTACAAGAAGCTGAATCAAATGCTGATGCTGACCAAAAACGTAAGGAAGAAGTTGAACTTCGTAACGAAGCTGACCAACTTGTATTCCAAACAGACAAAGTTGTAAAAGATTTAGAAGGTAAAGTAGATGCAGCTGAAGTAGCGAAAGCAACGGAAGCGAAAGAAGCATTACAAGCGGCAATCGAGAAAAACGAACTTGAAGAAATCCGTGTGAAAAAAGATGCTCTTCAAGAAATCGTACAACAATTAACTGTTAAATTATACGAGCAAGCTCAAGCGGCTGCAGGGCAAGCAGAAGGTGCACAAGGAGCACAAGACGCTGGCGCGAAAAAAGATAATGTAGTAGACGCTGAGTTTGAAGAAGTAAAAGAAGACAAGTAATACAGTGAAATAAAATAAGTAAGATGACAAAAAGTCAAAGTCAAGCGTGCCTTGGCTTTGGCTTTTTTCACGAATAAGAAGAAATGTGTGAGGATCTTAAGTTTTTTATTTTGCATACTGTAAGTGAGGAAACTTTGTTGCAAAGCACTTTCTTTCGGTGTTAAAATTACGTTTATGTGAAAGATTCGGGGGTTGTAAATTTATGAATAAACGAGACTATTATGAGGTCCTTGGACTTAGCCAGGGCGCTTCAAAAGATGAAATTAAAAAAGCGTATCGTCGTTTGGCTAAAAAGTACCATCCAGACGTAAGTAAAGAAGAAAATGCAATTGAAAAGTTTAAAGAAGTACAAGAAGCATACGAAGTATTAAGTGACGATCAAAAACGCGCGCAGTATGATCAATTTGGTCACGCTGGTCCGAATCAAGGTTTCGGTGGCGGAGGAGACTTCGGCGGTGGCTTCGGTTTCGAAGATATCTTTAGTTCATTCTTTGGCGGTGGCGGCGGAAGACGTCGTGATCCAAATGCTCCACGTCAAGGTGCTGATTTACAATATCAAGTTACTTTAGAGTTTGAAGAAGCTATTTTTGGTAAAGAATTAAACGTTGAGATTCCAGTGGAGGATCCATGTGATACTTGTAAGGGTAGTGGAGCAAAACCAGGGACTTCAAAAGAAACATGTAAACATTGTTCAGGATCAGGGCAAGTAAGTGTAGAACAAAATACACCATTTGGGCGTATTGTAAACCGTCAAGCTTGTGGACATTGTTCAGGAACAGGTCAAATGATTAAAGAGAAATGTACGACATGCCATGGTTCTGGTAAAGTTCGTAAACGTAAAAAAATCAATGTTAAAATTCCAGCGGGTATCGATAATGGTCAACAAATTCGTGTATCTGGAAAAGGTGAAGCAGGCGTAAATGGCGGACCAGCAGGTGACTTATATGTTGTTGTTCATGTGAGAAATCATGAATTCTTTGAACGCGAAGGGGATCACATTATTTGCGAAATGCCAATAACATTTGCGCAAATGGCACTTGGTGCGGAAGTAGAAGTTCCTACCGTTCATGGCAAAGTGAAGCTGAAAATTCCAGCAGGAACACAAACAGGAACAGAATTCCGCTTAAAAGGAAAAGGTGCTCCGAACGTACGTGGATATGGTCAAGGAGATCAATATGTAGTCGTTCGTGTTGTTGTGCCGACGAAATTAACTTCACATCAAAAAGATTTATTGCGTGAATTTGCAGGGCAAGAAGAGCAGGATGATAGCTTATTCAGAAAGCTTAAACGTGCTTTCAAAGGGGAATAATGGAAATAAAAAATGGAGTTGGTAAATTGTGAAATGGTCAGAAATTAGTATTCATACAACAGAAGAAGCAGTAGAAGCTGTCTCTCATATTTTGCATGAAGCAGGCGCTAGCGGGGTTGCGATTGAGGACCCAGCGGAGTTGACGAAAGAGCGCAAGCAACAATACGGTGAGATTTATGCACTTAACCCAGATGAATATCCAAGTGAGGGTGTTTTGGTAAAAGCATATTTCCCGCAAACGGATTCTTTACACGAAACGGTTGCAGGTGTAAAATCATCTATTGATGCACTACCATCTTTCGACATCGAAATTGGTAAAGGAACTATTACAATTAATGAAGTCGATGAGGAAGATTGGGCTACTGCTTGGAAGAAGTATTATCATCCAGTTCAAATTTCTGATACATTCACAATTGTGCCGACGTGGGAAGAGTATACACCGTCTTCTCCAGATGAAAAAATTATTGAATTAGATCCAGGTATGGCGTTTGGTACAGGGACACATCCAACAACGACGATGTGTATTCGTGCGTTAGAAAAAACGGTTCAGCCAGGTGATACTGTGATTGATGTGGGGACAGGTTCGGGGGTACTTAGTATTGCTGCGGCAAAATTAGGTGCGGCTTCTGTTCAAGCGTATGATTTAGACCCAGTTGCAGTTGAAAGTGCAGAAATGAATGTGCGCTTAAATAAAACAGATGACATTGTCAATGTTGGACAGAATAGTCTATTAGAAGGTATTGAAGGTCCAGTTGATTTAATCGTAGCAAATTTACTAGCGGAAATTATTCTTCTATTCCCTGAAGATGCAGCGAGAGTTGTGAAGCCAGGTGGATTATTTATTACATCTGGTATTATTGGGGCGAAAGAAAAAGTAATTTCTGAAGCGTTAGAAACAGCTGGATTTTCAATTGAAGAAGTACTTCGAATGGAAGATTGGGTAGCAATTATTGCACGAAATGCGTAATATAGATTTTAGTCTATAAAGAACAGGGGAGTCTCTCACCGTATAAGGTGAGGGACTTGCCGTTTGTTATATGAAAATGATAACGTTTCGTTCTTTTCGTAAGTGTTGACTTACGAAAGGAACGAAACTCTACTAAGGTGATTATATGCAACGTTATTTTGTAGAAGAGAAATATGTAAATGAGACAAGTATTCGCATAATGGGTGATGATGTCCATCACATCGCAAGAGTGATGCGTATGTCAGCTGGTGACCACATTTATTGCTGTGTAAATGGTAAAACAGCAGAGTGTTCAATTGCTGAAATTACCAGTGAATTTGTGGATACCGCTATTGTAGAATGGGTAGAGGCGTCAAGCGAACTTCCTGTGTTCGTGACGATTGCAAGTGGACTGCCGAAAGGAGATAAGCTAGAGTTAATTTTTCAAAAAGGAACTGAGCTTGGGGCAGCTGCATTTTTACCATTTCAAGCATCTCGATCTATTGTAAAGTGGGATGCGAAAAAAGCAGATAAAAAAGTTGAGCGTTTGAAAAAAATTGTAAAAGAAGCTGCGGAACAATCGCATAGAAGTGAAATTCCAGAAGTACACGTTCCCTCATCATTTAAACAACTGCTGTCGATGAGTAGCGAGTATGATGTTTGCCTTGTTGCGTATGAAGAAGAAGCGAAACAAGGTGAGAAATCTAATTTTGCGAAAGCTTTAGCGACGATTAAACCAGGCCAAAAGCTGCTGATTGTATTTGGACCAGAAGGCGGTTTAGCGGAGGAAGAGATAACCGCACTTCGTGAACATAAATTTGTACCATGTAGTTTAGGACCAAGAATTTTAAGAACAGAAACGGCTCCGCTTTATGCGTTAAGTGCCGCTTCTTATCATTTTGAATTGATGGGGTGATAATCAATGGCAACTGTTGCGTTCCACACGTTAGGTTGTAAAGTAAACCACTATGAAACAGAAGCGATTTGGCAATTGTTTAAACAAGGTGGTTATGAAAGAACTGAATATGAAAAAAAATCTGATGTATACGTTATTAACACATGTACAGTAACGAATACTGGAGATAAAAAAAGCCGTCAAGTAATTAGACGTGCTGTACGCCAAAATCCAGATGCGGTAATTTGTGTAACTGGATGTTATGCACAAACATCTCCAGCGGAAATTATGGCAATTCCAGGTGTAGATATTGTTGTTGGTACGCAAGATCGTGAGAAGATGTTAGGATACATCGAAGAATTCCGTAAAGAGCGTCAACCAATTAATGCTGTCCGTAATATTATGAAAACACGTGTATATGAAGAGCTCGATGTACCATATTTCACGGACCGTACACGTGCATCTTTAAAAATACAAGAAGGTTGTAATAACTTCTGTACATTTTGCATCATTCCTTGGGCGCGTGGTTTAATGCGTTCTCGTGATGGAAAAGAAGTTATTAAACAAGCGCAGCAATTAGTAGATGCTGGCTATAAAGAAATCGTATTAACAGGTATTCATACAGGTGGGTACGGTGAAGATATAAAAGAGTATAACTTAGCTGGATTACTGCGCGATATGGAAGCGGAAGTAGGCGGATTGAAACGCCTTCGTATTTCTTCTATTGAGGCGAGTCAAATTTCTGATGAAGTAATTGAAGTGTTAGATAAATCAGAAGTAGTTGTACGTCACTTGCATATTCCATTACAGTCAGGATCTAATACTGTATTGAAACGTATGCGCCGTAAGTATACGATGGAATTTTTCCAAGAGCGTTTAGATCGTTTGAAAGAAGCGTTACCAGGTCTTGCGATTACATCAGACGTAATTGTTGGATTCCCAGGCGAAACAGAAGAGGAATTCATGGAAACGTACAATTTCATTAAAGAGAATCGTTTCTCTGAATTACACGTTTTCCCTTATTCGAAACGTACAGGTACTCCAGCAGCACGTATGGAAGATCAAGTTCCTGAAGACGTGAAGAACGAGCGTGTTCACCGTCTAATTGAGCTATCAAATCAATTAGCGAAAGAGTATGCTTCTAGATTTGAAGGTGAAGTACTTGAAATCATTCCGGAAGAGACATTTAAAGATGGTGACCGTGAAGGTTTATATGTAGGTTATACAGATAACTACTTAAAAATTGTGTTTGAAGGATCTGAAGAATTGATTGGTAAGCTAGTAAAAGTGAAAATTACAAAAGCTGGTTATCCATATAACGAAGCGCAGTTTGTTCGTGTTCTTGAAGATGATGTAAAAAAAGAATCAGCAAGCGCATAAAATGAAACTTTAATCAGTGGGGGGGTTGTTCATCCCCGCTGATTATCAGCCTGACCCCCGCCTAAGTTCTTTGCTTTCGCTGAATTTTGAGGTGGGGGTCTTACTGTCCTGGCAAATAGCGGGATAAAAAAGCATGCAAACGGAAACGATTTGCATGCTTTCTTTTTTTTTGTGGAGAAGTTAAGTACTGAAAAGGCAGGTACGTTGAATGAGTAGTTATTTAATGCTTTCTTGTATTAAAAAAGGTGTAATGATAAAAAATATAGTTGTCTTCAGGGGAAAAGGATAATAGCTATCTAAATAGCTTTTGAACAGGTAAGGGCATCTATTCTTCTTTTATTCTGCCAAATAGTTGACCTGAAGTGATAAAATGTATTATAATCGTAAAAGACATGCTGAAGAAGGGTTTCTTTTTGCATGCTGAAATTAGTATGTAAGTGTGATGTTTCGGAGGGAGGGAAAGAGAATGTCAAAAACAGTCGTTCGTAAAAACGAGTCTTTGGAGGATGCACTTCGCCGTTTTAAAAGATCGGTTTCTAAAACTGGTACACTTGCTGAAGCAAGAAAGCGCGAGTTTTATGAAAAGCCAAGTGTAAAACGTAAGAAGAAATCTGAAGCGGCAAGAAAGCGTAAGTTCTAAGAGAGGGTGTAAGTTATGAGTCTTCTCGGTCGTTTAAACGATGATATGAAACAAGCGATGAAGAATAAACAAAAAGAAAAATTAACCGTTATTCGTATGGTTAAGGCTGCTTTACAAAATGAAGGTATTAAACTGCAACATACTCTTACTGAAGAAGAGGAATTAACAGTTTTAGCTCGTGAAGTAAAACAGTATAAGGACTCCCTCCTTGAATTTAAAAAAGCTGGTCGTGAAGACCTTGTTGATAAACTGCAAAGTGAAATTCAGATTTTAAGCGCATATTTGCCGGAGCAATTAACAGAAGAAGAACTAGCGGATATAATTAAGCAAGTTATTTCTGAAGTTGGTGCTACATCTAAAGCAGATATGGGTAAAGTGATGACTGCTGTTATGCCGAAAGTAAAAGGTAAAACAGACGGATCACTTGTGAATAAGCTGGTTATCCAGCTATTAGCATAAAAAAGCGTCTCATTTCGTATGAGACGTTTTTTTATGCTT
This sequence comes from Bacillus sp. MYb56, assembly GCF_002976445.1. Lineage (NCBI taxonomy): Bacteria > Bacillati > Bacillota > Bacilli > Caryophanales > Bacillaceae > Bacillus > Bacillus sp. MYb56. The sequence goes on along the minus strand of NZ_PCOH01000013.1, from coordinate 36,686 downwards.
TTTTCAGTTTGGACGTGATATTACAAGCTCTTTTTTCATACATATGGGATGAGAGGGGGTCTTTTGAGATGAAAAAAATAGAACAAATGAAGAGTTGGTTAACGAAGCAAATAGACCTGCCAGTGGATGTGTTAATGGATCTACCTCGGATCACGCTTGTTGGGCAAGTACATATCTATATAGAAAATCATCGAGGATTATTAGTGTTTTCAGATAAAGAGGTAAGATTGCTATTGAAACATGGTCAATTATTAATTAAAGGTCAATCCTTTGTTATTAAAACAATCCTTCCAGAAGAACTGTTGCTTGAAGGGATTATTGAACAAGTGACGTTTTTAGAAAATGAAAAGAAAGAGGAGTGAGGAGAAACTTCCGTTTGTGAAGTTTTTCTTCGTTACCTTGTATTAACAGGTGGTAACGTTCTGGCCGCAATATTCGGTTCGTACAAAGAGGATAGGTGGGAATTGAGTTCCACGTAAAAAACTGGCTCGTGAAGGTTAATAATTAGTGAGGATCAAGGAATCTGCTAATTAAAATTTTAGTACGAGCTAGTTTGATAATCGAATTGAAAAGTAGTGTATCTACTTTTAGAAAGGTAGTGGAGATAGTCGATGAAAAATAAATGGTTTATAAAATGGCTTGGGTATGTAAAGGTGCGAATTGAAGGTAGAGGAGCGGAACGCTTTGTTAACGAGTGTGTGCGGAAGAAATTACTCGTTTGGGATGTAAAGAAGATAGCTGATGAAACGTTAGTTTTTTGTATGTTATTACGAGATGTGAAAAAGATAAAACCAATTTATAGAAAAAATGAATGTAAATTATATTTTATTGGACGTTACGGTTTTCCTTTTTGGAATAAGCGTGTAATTAAAAATAGTGGATTTTTAATTGGGTTTTTAATATTTTTTTTCGGAATGATCGCATTGTCAAATATGGTGTGGAAAATTGAAATTACAGGAGCAAAACCTGAAACAGAATATATATTGATGAAAGAATTGGACAAAATGGGTATAAAAAAAGGTAAATTACAATTCCAAATGCCGAGTGTAGAAGATGTTCAACGTCATTTGACAGACAATATTAATGCGATTACTTGGGCGGGATTAGAAATAAGAGGGACAACATATCATTTTAAGATTGTTGAAAAAAATGAGCCGAAAAAAGAAAGTGAACAACAGCCACAAAACTTAGTAGCAAAAAAAGAAGGGATTATTACAAAAACATTTGTGGAAGTTGGGAAGCCGGTTGTCATGAAAAATGACCATGTGGAAAAGGGGCAACTTCTCGTATCCGGGATGTATGGTAATGAGGAGAATCCGACAGTTGTTTCGGCTAAAGGGATTGTATATGGAGAAACGTGGTATAAATCTGAGGTGGATGTTCCGTTAAAGACACAATTTCAAGTGTATACTGGTAATTCATACAATGAACATTTCCTTAAATTTGGGAGTACTAAAATAAAAATATGGGGATTTCTACAGGATAAGTATAAGCGCTCTCGTACTGAAAGTGTAAAACATGATGTGAAATTATTTGGATTTACATTACCAATTGCATACGAGAAAGATATTGTACGAGAAGAGGAAGAAGCGAACCGAGAATATACCGAAAAACAAGCAATGAAAGTAGCGAAAGAGATGGCAGAAAAAGAACTGAAGAAAAAATTGGATGAACATGCTATGATTGTAAGTGATAACATTTTGAGTAAAGAGGTTGAGGCGGATCACCTAAAGGTCACATTACATTATACAGTGATTGAAAATATTGCAGAGCCACAACCAATATCTGAATCCGATATTCAAGGAGACTGAGTAATGGCAGAACAATTAGTAGAAATGAACCAACAATTGGAAAATCCCAACGAAGCAATCGCTCTTTTTGGGGTAAATGATGCTCATTTAAAAGTAATTGAACGAGAACTTAGTGTATCGATTGTGACTAGAGGAGAATCTGTTCGTGTATCTGGGGCAGATGAAACTGTGGTGCTCGTAGAAAAAATCTTACAACAGTTACTTGTTGTTATCCGTAAAGGTGTATCAATTTCGGAAAGAGATGTTGCGTATGCGATTCAGCTTGGGCAACAAGGGAAAATTGCTCAATTCGAAGAATTATATGAAGAGGAAATTTTTAAAACGGCAAAAGGTAAATCCATTCGTGTGAAAACGATGGGGCAAAGACGATATATCCATGCAATGAAAAAGAATGATATTGTATTTGGGATAGGACCTGCTGGGACAGGAAAAACATACTTAGCCGTAGTAATGGCTGTGAGAGCTTTAAAGCAAGGGTATGTAAAGAAAATTATTTTAACAAGACCTGCTGTAGAAGCTGGAGAGAGCTTAGGGTTTTTACCAGGTGATTTGAAAGAAAAAGTAGATCCGTATTTACGTCCACTATATGATGCGTTACATGATATTCTTGGACAAGAATATACACAACGTATGATGGAACGTGGTGTAATTGAAATTGCACCTCTTGCTTATATGAGAGGGCGTACTCTCGATGATTCATTTGTTATATTAGATGAGGCGCAAAATACAACTGGTGTTCAAATAAAAATGTTTTTAACACGATTAGGTTTTAGTTCTAAAATGGTTATTACGGGGGATCCTTCACAGGTAGACTTGCCGAAAGGGGTAAAGTCAGGTCTTTCTATTGCTGCTAATATTTTATCTGGTGTATCAGGTCTTTCGTTCATTACATTGGAACAAACGGACGTTGTGAGACACCCGTTAGTGCAACGTATTATTGAGGCATATGATAAAATGGAATGATCCTATTTGTCAGGATCATTTCTTTTTGTATGATAAGGTTGGCGAATGACATATTTTTTACTATCATTAAAGACGAGGGAAATAAACTATAGGCGATGGTGGATAAAAATGTTGTCCAAAAAGTATCGTTACCTAGAAGAAATGAAAGCTATAAATAGTTTCACTTTATTTCTGGAGAGGAGAAGGTATTGAAATCATGTCAAGATCTCAAGAAATTTCTAAGTGGTTTCGTAATTTACAACATTCGAAAAAACTAAGTTGGATTTCTTACGTTTTATTAGGGGCAGTGCTGTTTTTTGCACTTATGAATAATGTAAAACCAGAGCAATTAGATGTTACAACATATTCTATTGCGAAAAAAACAATCCATTCTCCTATTAAAATTGAAGATAAAGTTACAACGGACAAAAAGAAAAAAGAAGCCGCTACAAAAGTTGAAGATCAATATACATATAAAAGTGAGTATAAACAAAATAAAGTGGATATTGTGAATGACGTCTTTGCTAAAGTAGATGAAGTGATACAAGAGATTAAAGCGGTTGGACCGGATGAGCAAAAAAAGATTACTGATGCTGAAAAAGTGGACAAGTTGAAAAAAAAATTGCCTACTGATTTAACGAAAGAATTATCTGATTCAAACTTACTAAACTTAATTAATGCAGATTCGAACCAATTAGTATTAGCGAAAGATGCAACAGTTACAGCTATTAATAGTATCATGACTGAGCATGTTAAAATGGACGAATTGAAGGATGCGAAGGAACGATATGTAAGTGAGATGAATAGTGTTAATGTTGATAATGGTTTAAAGGAATCTATTAAGGCGTTAGGGAAATATGCGATTTCTGCAAACTATTTTTATGATCCGACCTTAACAAAAGAGAAGAGAAAAGCGGAAGAAGATTTAGTTCCACCTGTTTATATTCTTCAAGGGCAAGTCCTTGTTAGAGAAGGTGAAACGATTTCAAGTGATATGTACAATCAGTTGAAATTAGTTGGCCTGTTAGAAAAAGGGAACAGTTTTCAACCCTATGTTGGGTTAGCGGTACTCATTGGTGTGCTATTGTACTTTATGCATAAGCAGTTTGAAGTGTTTTTACAGCGGAAAAGGGAAGATAGGCCGTATGTCCTAGCGTATATTACAATTTTGTCTATCACGATTGTTTTAATGAAAATCATTAGTTTGTTTCAAAAGCTTGAGTATGCAGGAATCGCGTATGTTGTTCCAGTTGCAATGGGAACAATACTTGTAAAATTAATGATTGGTGATCGATTTGTATTTTTAACGAGTATGATCTTTTCTGTATGCGGAAGTATTATGTTTAATGAAGGTGTAACGAGTACACTGAATTATAGTGTGGGGATTTATGTTTTATTAAGTTCATTATCAGTTAGTATTTTCTTGAGAGAAAAAAATCGTCGTACGATGATTTTACAAGCTGGTATACTCGTTTCTGTATTAAATGTAGTCGTATTAGCGGCTTTGCTATTATTACGTAACGGGAATTTTTCGCCTCTTGAAATTGGGGTGCAATTATTAATGGCTGCTGTTTCGGGTATTATCTCTTCTGTTCTAGCTATGGGGATTTTACCGTATTTAGAAAGTGGTCTTGGGATTGTATCGAGTATGAAATTGATGGAACTTTCAAGTCCGAATCACCCGCTTTTGCGTAAAATTTTATTAGAAGCACCAGGTACATATCATCATAGTGTAATGGTGGCTAATCTCTCAGAAGCTGCTTGTGAAGCAGTTGGAGCAAATGGAGTATTAGCGCGTGTAGGGGCGTATTATCATGATGTAGGGAAAACGGTACAACCACAGTTTTTTATTGAAAACCAAATGGGTATTGAAAACCCGCATGATAGATTAGACCCTGTAACGAGCAAAGATATTATAATTGCTCATGTAACCGATGGGGTGAGAATGTTAGAAGAACACCATATACCTCAAGAAATTATCGATATTGCTGGACAGCATCATGGTACAACGTTACTTAAATATTTTTATTATAATGCGATTAAAGAAGATAAAGAGAAATATACGGAGGAAATGTTCCGCTATCCAGGATCGAAAGCAACTTCTAAAGAGTCGGCGATCGTTGGTATTGCTGATAGTGTGGAAGCGGCGGTACGTTCGATGAACCATCCAACACCAGATCAGATTAATAATTTAGTGCAAAGTATTATTAAAGATCGCCTGCAAGATGGTCAATTTAGTGAATGTGATTTGACATTTAAGGAACTACAAATCGTTGGAAAAACGTTATGTGAAACGTTAAATGGTATTTTCCATTCCCGTATTACATATCCGGAACCGCCGGAAGAAAAGGAGAAAGAATGAGTTTATTAATTGATTTTATTGATGAAACAGAAGAAGTGAAAGATGAATATATAAGTTTGATTCGAGGTTTAGTAGAGAAAGCAGCCCAAATGGAGAACATAGAAGAAGGCGCAGAATTATCGGTTACATTTGTAGATAATGAACGTATTCGTGAAATAAACCGTGATTACCGAGATAAGGATCAGCCTACGGACGTTATTTCTTTTGCTATGGAAGAAATGGGAGAAGGCGAAATGGAAATTGTCGGTGCAGAGATGCCGCGTATGTTAGGAGATCTTATTATTTCTATTCCAAGAGCAAAAGAACAAGCTGAAGAATATGGGCATTCTTTTGATCGAGAACTTGGGTTTTTAGCACTACATGGCTTTTTGCATTTGCTTGGTTATGATCATATGACAGAAGAAGATGAGAAAGAAATGTTTGGAAGACAAAAAGAAATTTTAGAGGCCTTTGGATTAGGACGATGAAAACAGGAAAACTTTTAGATAGTTTTGGATATGCTATAGCTGGTATATACTTTTGTCTTCGTCATGAACGAAATATGAAAATTCATTATTTAGCCGCAGTCATCGTTATATGCTGCGGCTTTTATTTCCATATTACAACAATGGAATGGATTGTCGTACTTATTGTGATAGGGATTGTAATGAGTTTAGAGATGGTGAATACGGCTATTGAAAAAACAGTAGACTTAGCAACCGCCGATATTCATCCGGTTGCAAAAATTGCAAAGGATGTTGCAGCAGGGGCAGTTTTATTATTTGCAATTATAGCTGCTGTAATTGGTGCTATTATCTTTTTACCGTATATGGTATAGTTGCATTCCGAAGCTTTTATTAAGCTTTGGGAGCGCCGTGAAGGCCTTTAATGAAAGAGTGTATCTATTCACATCTATGAACGGAAAGGATGCGGGAATATGAATAGCAAACAATTAATTCAAGAAGCAACCGAAGCGCGTAAACGAGCGTACGTACCATATTCTAAATTTCAAGTAGGTGCAGCTTTACTAACTCAGGATGGAAAAATATATCGTGGATGTAATGTTGAAAATGCATCATATGGTTTATGTAACTGTGCAGAACGAACAGCTTTATTTAAGGCAATTTCTGAAGGGGATAACGAGTTTGTAGCTATTGCAGTCGTAGCGGATACAAAGCGTCCAGTACCTCCTTGTGGAGCATGTCGACAAGTTATGATAGAATTATGTAAACAGGATACGAAAGTATACCTATCAAACTTACATGGTGATGTTCAAGAGACAACAGTCGGAGAATTGTTACCAGGAGCATTTTTAGCGGAGGATTTACATGAATAGAAAAGGTTATAAATCAGGTTTTGTCTCTATTATTGGCAGACCGAATGTTGGGAAATCTACATTTTTAAATCGTATTATTGGCCAAAAAATTGCCATTATGAGCGATAAGCCACAAACAACTCGTAATAAAATTCAAGGTGTATATACAGAAAATGATTCACAAGTAGTTTTCATTGATACACCAGGAATACATAAACCTAAACATAAACTAGGCGATTTCATGGTGAAGATGGCTCAAACGACATTAAAAGAAGTTGATATTGTTTTGTTTATGGTCAATGCAACTGAAGGATATGGTCGTGGTGAGGAATTTATTATTGAGAAATTACAAGAAACGAAACAACCGGTATTTTTGGTAATTAATAAAATTGACCAACTTCATCCAGAGCAATTGCTGGAGTTGATTGATCAATATCGTAAATTATATGAGTTCGCGGAGATTGTGCCAATTTCTGCATTGGACGGTAATAACGTTGAAGCGTTAATCGGAGCAATTAAAAAGTATTTACCAGAAGGACCGCAATATTACCCGGATAATCAAGTAACGGATCATCCAGAGCGATTTATTATTTCAGAGCTTATTCGTGAAAAAGTATTACATTTAACACGTGAAGAAGTACCGCATTCTGTAGCGGTTGTTATTGATGCAATTCAAAAGCGTGAGGGCGGAGCGGTTTATATAAACGCAACGATTGTTGTTGAACGTGCATCACAAAAAGGAATTATTATAGGTAAGCAAGGGAAGATGTTAAAAGAAGTCGGTAAGAGAGCTCGTTTTGACATTGAAGCACTTCTTGGTTCTAAAGTATTTTTAGAAGTATGGGTGAAAGTGCAAAAAGATTGGCGTAATAAGATGTCACAGCTTCGTGACCTTGGTTTCCGTGAAGACGAGTATTAATATGAAGTAAAGTTGTGATCAGTGGATGTTTTGTTCATCCGCTGATCATTGGTTTTTATGAACCTTGATAAATTAGGGAAAATTTTTCTCACATGAAAATGAACAAAATGGGTCAACTTAATAACAACAAAAGAAATTGGTTTATAGGCTACGCTTATTGAGAAAGGTGGATTCTTATGCTAGATTTTACCTGGAAGTTTTTCTCCAAAACAGGAAGCATTGAAACGTATTTGCTTTTGAAAGAAATGGAAAAAGACGTAAACGATGAGATGGATCAACATGAAGAGGAGTTAGCGCATCTAGACTCTCCAATTTCTTGACCCGTTTTGTTCAAACCTTGGATGGTGACGAACATGTTTCAAAAAGTTGAGGGCATTGTTATCCGTACGACAGATTACGGAGAAACAAATAAGATTGTTACAATATACTCACGGGAATTTGGTAAGGTAAGTGCAATGGCAAGAGGGGCGAAAAAGCCGAAGAGTCGGTTAGCAGCTATTTCGCAACTTATGACACATGGTCATTTTCTTATTCAAATGGGATCTGGACTTGGAACTTTGCAACAAGGCGAGATTATTTCATCTATGAAAGAAATTCGCGAGGATATATTTTTAACTGCTTATGCATCATTTATTATTGAATTAACCGATAAAGCAACAGAAGATAAGAAGCATAATCCGTATTTATTTGAAATGTTATATCAAACGTTGCATTATATGTGTGAGGGTGTTGATCCAGAAGTATTATCATTAATTTATCAAACGAAAATGCTTCCGGTATTAGGGATGCGCCCGTACTTTGATACATGTGCTATTTGTCATCAAGAAACAGATTTTGTCGCCTTCTCTGTCCGGGAAGGCGGTTTTCTGTGCTCGCGTCATGCGGAGCAAGATCCGTATCGTATTCCGGTGGGAGAGGCTGTTCATAAATTATTACGTCTCTTTTTTCACTTTGATTTACACCGGCTCGGTAATGTATCGGTGAAGGATAGTACAAAAAAACAAATGCGCACAGTATTGAATACATATTATGACGAATATTGTGGGATTTATTTGAAAACAAGGCGTTTTTTGGAACAACTTGATAAGTTTCAAATATAAAAAGGGCCGTATACGGTCCTTTTTACATACTTTCTTTTTCGAATAGCATATTTAGTATATAATATTTAAGAGATAGTATAACTTTTTTCGTTGTGCATTAAAGGTGGTGATTATCATAGAGCTGAATAAACGGCAAGAGCATATCATTCAGATTGTAAAAGATCACGGTCCTATTACAGGGGAGTCAATTGCTGGGCAATTGGGTTTAACACGTGCAACGCTAAGACCAGACTTAGCAATTTTAACGATGGCTGGTTATTTAGAAGCGCGTCCACGTGTAGGTTATTTTTATACGGGTAAAACCGGGGGACAGCTATTATCTGAAGCTGTTAAGAAAATTAAAGTGCAAGATTATCAATCTAGACCGGCTGTAATTGATAAAAATGTATCAGTATACGATGCAATCTGTACTATGTTTCTAGAGGACGTTGGTACATTATTTGTTGTAGATCAAGCTACTTTATTAGTTGGCGTTGTATCTCGTAAAGATTTATTACGAGCTAGCTTAGGAAAGCAGGATTTAACCTCTCTTCCGGTTAATATTATCATGACAAGGATGCCAAACATTGCGATGTGTCGCAGGGAGGATTCTTTATATGATATTGCGATGGAATTAATAGAAAGACAGATTGATGCGATGCCGGTTGTGAAGGATACGAAACAAGGTTTAGAAGTGATTGGACGAATTACAAAAACAAATATTACACGTGCGTTTGTAAATTTAGTAAATAACGAATAAGTGTAATTTGTTTAAAGTGAGGTAATGTAATGGATAATAAAATCGTATATGTCGTATCTGACTCTGTAGGAGAAACGGCTGATTTGGTTGTTAGAGCGGCAATGGGACAGTTCCCATTCGCTCCTGATATTAGGCGTGTACCGTATGTAGAAGATACAGGGACATTAAAAGAAGTAATCTCGATTGCCAAGAGCAATCAAGCGCTTATTTGTTTTACGTTAGTAAAGCCTGATATGCGTCAATATTTATTGACAGAAGCGGCAAAAGAAGGAGTAGAGGCATACGATATTATCGGACCTCTTATCGATCAAATTGAAGAAATTACAGGGCAAGTACCAAGGTATGAGCCAGGTGTCGTTCGAAGATTAGATGAAGAGTACTTTAAAAAAATAGAAGCGATTGAATTTGCAGTTAAGTATGATGATGGTAGAGATGCACGTGGTATTTTAAAAGCTGATATCGTGTTGATTGGAATTTCACGTACATCAAAAACACCACTTTCACAATATTTAGCGCATAACAAACGTTTGAAAGTTGCTAATGTACCACTTGTACCGGAAGTGGATCCGCCTGAGGAATTATATCAAGTGGCAAAAGAGAAATGTTTCGGTTTGAAAATTATACCAGATAAGTTAAATCATATTCGAAAAGAACGATTGAAATCACTTGGATTAAGTGATGGAGCAACATATGCAAATATTAATCGTATTCAAGAAGAAATTGATCATTTTGAGGAAGTAATTAGTAAAATAAATTGTCAAGTGATTGATGTATCAAATAAGGCAATTGAAGAAACAGCAAATATTATTGTGAATGCAGTGCAAAACCAAAAAATGTTTTAGCACATTTACCAAAGGTGAATGTGCTTTTTTCGCTCGTGAGAAGGCGTTAGAGGAAGATGCGAAGTAGAGCATGAACTTTCGGCTTAGTAATAGAATATAGCGGAATGGTTATACTTATATTCTTCTGTTTTTTAATTATGCTAAAGGAACGATTTCGTTATCTTTAAGTGTAAGATGAAAATTAAAGGGATATGTAGCGTAGTTGAAGAAAATATATTATAATAAAAAATTGTGATAAAAACCTATATTTTACGTTTAGACTTTAATTTTTCAGAATAAACTAGGGATAGGATTTTCGAAAAAGACATGTATTTACGTTAAATCGACAAAATCTAGACAAGAAAACGCACATTATGGAAGGATTCACAGAAGGGATGTAGAATACAGAAATATGCAAAACATCAGATAAGATATTATTTGATGCAGATGCGTATCCCGTGAAGAATGCAATTGTGCAAGTTGGAACAAAATTTTATGTCGAAATTTTGTTTGTCGTATCCTATGCTCATCGTTCAAGAAAACAGCAAGGTAATTGGGTCTATGTAGATTCTGAGCAAGATGAAGTTGATTGTTATATTTATTAACATGCAAAAGCTACAGATCTCATGATCATACAGGCTATAGTGCTTCTTGCTAGTCTTCTTGTGAAAAAGGAGTATATGTATTGTCTCCAGGAGATACATTTGTAACAGATGAGCAAATGTATACAATTTTATATAGTAGTATGTATCTGCGAATTTACGCAGACTGGGGACTTATACGAAAGGTCCAAAATCGTTTACACAATGTGATCGACAGTACTTTCTAACAAATTTAGAAAAATATTGTCGAATTATAAAGGAATCTTTTAATTTATATCGAATACAAAATACGACACGGAGATGGAGTTATGGGGAACAGAATTCCTGAAGAAGTTGTTGAACAGATTCGGACATCATCCGATATTGTAGAAGTGATTGGTGAGTATGTTCAACTTAGAAAGCAGGGGCGTAACTATTTCGGCCTTTGTCCATTTCATGGTGAGAATTCTCCTTCATTCTCTGTTTCATCTGATAAGCAAATTTTTCATTGTTTCGGATGTGGAGAAGGTGGAAATGTATTTTCTTTTCTTATGAAAATGGAAGGACTTGCTTTCACAGAGGCTGTTCAAAAGCTTGGCGAAAGAAATGGAATTGCAGTTGCAGAATATACATCAGGGCAAGGACAACAACAACAAGAAGACATATCTGATGACACTGTCATCATGCAACAGGCTCATGAACTTTTGAAAAAGTATTATCATCATTTATTAGTAAATACAGAAGAAGGAAATGAAGCACTTTCATATTTATTAAAACGTGGTATTACAAAAGAGATGATTGAGAAATTTGAAATTGGTTATGCATCACAAGCTTGGGATGCAGCAACGAAAATTTTACAAAAAAGAGGTTTGTCGCTATCTAGTATGGAACAGGCTGGCCTTCTTGTAAGAAGTGAGAAGGATGGCAGTCATTATGACCGCTTCCGCGGAAGAGTTATGTTTCCGATTTATACTTTACAAGGTAAGGTGATAGCGTTTAGTGGAAGGGCATTAGGAGATGACACTCCGAAATATTTGAATAGTCCTGAAACACCGATTTTTTACAAAAGTAAGCTGTTGTATAATTTCCACCAAGCAAGGCCGTTTATTAGAAAACGTGGGCAGGTTGTCCTTTTTGAAGGTTATGCCGATGTACTAGCCGCGGTGAAAAGTGGTGTGGAAGAAGCTGTTGCGACAATGGGAACAGCTTTAACTGAAGAACAAGCGAAACTTCTGCGACGTAACGTTGAAACTGTTGTTCTTTGCTATGATGGTGATAAAGCAGGGCGAGAAGCGACGATGAAAGCAGGGCAATTACTATTGCAAGTTGGTTGCCAAGTGAAAGTTACATCCTTGCCAGATAAGCTTGACCCTGATGAATATGTGCAACAATATGGGACAACCGCTTTTGAAAATCTTGTGAAATCAAGTATAAGTTTTGTTGGTTTCAAAATAAATTATTTGCGTTTAGGGAAAAATTTGCAAGATGAGTCTGGCAAAGAAGAATATGTAAAAAGTGTTTTAAAAGAGTTATCATTGCTACAGGATGCGATGCAGGCGGAATCCTATTTAAAATCATTATCGCAAGAATTTTCGTATTCAATGGAAACACTTTTGAATCAATTGCACCAATATCGCAAAGAACAAAAGGTACAGCAAAAACAAATAAAGCAGGTTTCTAAGCCATCTCAAATTGTTCAAACGAAACCGAAATTAACAGGTTTTGAAAGGGCAGAAAGAGAAATTATTTACCATATGTTGCAAAGTGCAGAAGTGACAGTGCGTATGGAACCTCATATAGAAGATTTTTATACAGAAGAACATAAAGGGATTTTATATGAACTATACGCATATTATGAAAAGGGAAATGAACCTTCAGTCGGAACATTTTTAAGTTGGCTCTCTGATGAAAAGTTGAAAAATATTATTACTGATATTTCGACGGATGAATTTATTAATCCAGAGTACACAGAAGAAGCGTTACAAGGTCATTTGGAGGCGCTAAGACGCCATAAAGAAAAACTTGAAAAGATGGAAATTATCTTTAAAGTAAAACAAATGGAAAAAACAGATCCTGTAGAGGCTGCTAAATATTATGTGGCATATTTACAAAGTCAAAAAGCAAGAAAATAGCTTTTTCGATAAAGTTTTAGTATAATGAATGTTTGTATCTCGCGTAAGGAGGGGAACAGATGGCTGATAAACCAGCTCGTTCTAAACAAATTGAAACTGAAATGACCCTTGAGCAAGTGAAAGAACAACTCACTGAGCTTGGAAAAAAACGTGGCGTTCTTACATATGAAGAGATTGCAGAACGCATGAATGGATTTGAAATTGAATCCGATCAAATGGATGAATACTATGAATATTTAGGTGAACAAGGGATTGACTTAGTTGGTGACAATGACAACGACGAAGGTCCTAATAATCGTCAAATTACAAAAACGGAAGAAGAATTTGACCTTAATGATTTAAGTGTGCCGCCAGGTGTGAAAATCAATGACCCTGTTCGTATGTACTTAAAAGAAATTGGTCGTGTAGACTTACTATCTGCTGAAGAAGAAATTCGACTTGCGACACGTATTGAAGAAGGCGATGAAGAAGCAAAACGCCGTCTTGCAGAAGCAAACTTACGTCTTGTAGTAAGTATTGCAAAGCGCTACGTGGGCCGTGGTATGCTTTTCTTAGACTTAATCCAAGAAGGAAATATGGGTCTAATTAAGGCAGTTGAAAAGTTCGACTACCGTAAAGGTTTTAAATTTAGTACGTATGCAACTTGGTGGATTCGCCAAGCTATTACACGTGCGATTGCAGACCAAGCGCGAACAATTCGTATTCCAGTTCATATGGTTGAAACAATTAATAAGTTAATCCGTGTACAACGTCAATTATTACAAGATTTAGGACGCGAACCATCTCCTGAAGAGATTGGTGAAGAAATGGATCTTGCTCCAGAAAAAGTACGCGAAATCTTAAAGATTGCACAGGAGCCAGTTTCTCTTGAAACACCAATTGGTGAAGAAGACGACTCCCATTTAGGTGACTTTATCGAAGACCAAGAAGCAACATCGCCTGCGGACCATGCAGCGTATGAATTGCTAAAAGAACAATTAGAAGATGTGTTAGATACACTAACAGATCGTGAAGAAAATGTTCTGCGTCTTCGTTTTGGTTTAGATGATGGACGAACTCGTACGCTTGAAGAAGTTGGGAAAGTATTCGGCGTAACGAGAGAACGTATTCGTCAAATTGAAGCGAAAGCACTTCGCAAATTAAGACATCCAAGCCGTAGTAAGCGTCTTAAGGATTTCTTAGAATAGGCTACCTTTAAGTTTACTTCACTTTTGTGAAGTAAACTTTTTTGTTTTGTTAATTTTTGTTAAAATTTAGCTATCGGCAACGATTACAATTTCTTGTAATTTATTTTACAGAATTGTCTTTTGATTTGCAAATGCTCATTTTTCGATTTTTCGATTTATTTTGTTTATTATATACAAAATAATATGTAGAAAAGTAAAAAATATGATGAGAAACGTTAGTAATTATCGAAATAATATGCGATATAATAGTGAAAATCAATAAAATGAATTTACGGAATATTTTTAACAAGTAGTAGTTTGCTCTTTTCTGATAGGGCGTTTTCAAGTACAATATAAATGACTGAATCATCTAACTATTTAGCGGTATAGAGGGGGGAGAAGAGATATGAAACGTAATCCGTTGATTCCGTTCGCTCTTATTGCAGCATTAGGTATTATCGTTATGTTTGTATTTTCATTTCAGGGGCTAAATAAATCTAAAGAGTTAGCTGATGCAAAAAATGGTGGGAAACCAGCACAAACAGCATCAAAGCCAGAGGATATTGTAAAGCAAAGCTGTACGAGCTGTCATGGTGATCAGTTACAAGGAGCGGTAGGCCCTAATTTACAAAAAATTGGTGGGAAACTTTCAAAAGATGAAATTAAAGAAGTTATTTCAAAAGGAAAAGGAAATATGCCGCCAAATATAGTTCCAGCTGATCAAGCGGCAAAAGTAGCTGATTGGTTATCGAAGAAAAAATAAAGTATAGAAAAACAAGCCTTTTGCTTTTTGCAAAAGGCTTGTTTTTCTATACTATCTAAAATACGATTAGTAATAGAGAATTGAAGTATTGTTATGGACTTGCAACAACTACTATAAATTCATTATCATGGAGACAGACTGAGAAGAGAAGGAGTAATGGAAATACATGAATGAAGTAAAGCTTTCGAAACGATTAGAAGAAGTTGTGAGGGAGATTCCGGTAGGCTCTACAGTAGCTGATATTGGATCGGATCATGCGTATTTACCGTGTTATACAATTATAAATAATATTGCTACAAAAGCAGTTGCAGGAGAGGTTGTAGATGGACCGTTTCGCTCTGCACAAGCAACTGTAGCTGAAAGTGGCTTACAAGATAAAGTAGACGTTCGTAAAGGGAATGGATTAGCTGTTATAGTGCCAGGAGAAGTAGATGTTATTACGATTGCTGGTATGGGTGGAGCGTTAATTCGTGACATTTTAGAAAGTGGTAAAGAAAAATTAGAAGGTGTAACACGTTTAATCTTACAGCCGAATATTGCAGCACACCATATCCGTGAATGGTTTATTGAAAATGGATGGGAGCTTATCCGTGAGAAAATTGTAATAGAAGACGGAAAGATTTACGAGATTTTAGTCGGAGAGCGAGGGGATACAGCAGTACCTTACTCTGAAAATAAACAAGCTGAATTGTTTATGGGTCCATTTTTAATAAAAGAAAAAAGTGAAGCTTTTATTGAAAAGTGGGAAGGGGAATTGAAAAACTTCCAAAATATTTTAAAACAGTTAGAACGTGCAGCAGAGTCTGAAGAGACAAAAGCGAAGCGTGCAGAAGTAGAAGCGAAAATGAAAATGATAGGAGAGGTTTTATCATGAGTAAAATTCCGAATGGTCATGAAATTATTTCTTTGTTTGAAGGTATGTATCCGAAGCATTTAGCGATGGAAGGGGATAAGATTGGCTTACAGATTGGAGCGCTTAATAAACCTGTCCAGCACGTATTAATCGCGTTAGATGTAACTGAGGAAGTTGTGGACGAGGCGATCCAATTAGGAGCGAATATCATTATAGCGCACCATCCTTTAATCTTTAATCCATTAAAAGCGATTCATACAGATAAGGCGTACGGAAGAATTATTGAAATGTGTATTAAAAATGATATTGCGGTTTATGCCGCACATACAAATGTAGATATTGCTAAGGGCGGGATAAATGATTTACTTGCTGATGCGTTAGGGTTACAAAATACAGAAGTATTAGCTCCTACATATGCAGAAGAAATGAAAAAAATTGTTGTATTTGTTCCAGTAACCCATGCAGAAGAAGTGCGCAAAGCTCTTGGAGATGCGGATGCAGGTCATATCGGTAATTATAGCCACTGTACGTTCGGTAGCGAAGGGGTAGGTACGTTTATCCCTCAAGAAGGTACAAATCCTTATATCGGAGAAACTGGGCAGTTAGAACGTGTGGAAGAGATACGTGTCGAAACGATTATTCCAGCTTCATTACAAAGAAAAGTTATTAAAGCGATGTTGGCAGCCCATCCATATGAAGAAGTGGCATATGATGTATATCCGCTTGATAATAAAGGTGAAACATTAGGTCTTGGTAAAATAGGGTATTTACAAGAAGAAATGACGCTTGAGCAGTTTGCTTTACATGTGAAACAATCATTACATGTAAAGGGTGCAAGAGTTGTTGGGAAGTTAGATGATAAGGTGCGTAAAGTAGCTGTACTTGGTGGTGACGGTAATAAATATATAAACCAAGCGAAATTTAAAGGAGCAGATGTATATGTAACAGGTGATATGTATTATCATGTTGCTCACGATGCGATGATGATTGGTTTAAATATAGTCGATCCAGGACATAACGTTGAAAAAGTAATGAAGCAAGGTGTACAAAAACAATTGCAAGAAAAAGTAGATGTGAAGAAATTCAATGTACACATTCACGCTTCGCAGTTACATACAGATCCATTCACATTTGTATAAGAAAAATAAAAACCGTTGCTCATGTAGGCAACGGTTTTTATTATTGTTCTTTTTTCACTTTTACACGAGGTAGTATCTTTTGAAGTGGTACTTTTCGAATTCTTTCCCATGTAGCTGGATTCATTGGGTCATATTGATCTAAGAAAGCAATAACTTCTTTTGTAATTGGCGTTGGAGTAGAAGCACCTGCTGTAACAGCTACGTTTTCTACACCTTGTAGCCATTCTAATTGGATTTCACTTACGTCTGCAACGCGGTATGCTGTCGTACCAGCGATTTCTTGTGATACTTGTGCTAAACGGTTTGAGTTGTTACTTTTCGGATCACCGACAACAATTGTTAAATCTGCAACATCAGCTTGTTTAGCGACAGCTTCTTGGCGAACTTGAGTTGCTAAACAAATTTCCTTGTGGAATTCTGCTGTTGGGAATTTTTTCTGAATGTCCTCCATTAAATGTTGAACATCCCATTGACTCATTGTTGTTTGATTCGTAACTAAAATTTTATCCGTTGGAATTTCTAGTGTTTTTAAATCATCAGCTTTTTCGATAAGATGAACGATATCAGGTGCGATACCAACTGCGCCTTCTGGTTCTGGATGATTTTTTTTGCCGATATAAATGACATGGTATCCTTCAGCTTTCTTTGCTTCGATAAGGTCATGTGTTTTTGTAACATCTGGACAAGTTGCATCAATTGTCGTTAAACCTTTTTCTTTTGCACGTTGTTTAACTTCTGGAGAAACACCGTGTGCAGTGAAAATAACAGTACCAGAATCGATTTTATCTAAAATTTCTAATCGACTTGGACCGTCTAATGTAATGATGCCATCCTCTTCGAAAGCATCTGTGACATGCTTATTGTGAACAATCATACCTAAAATATAAATGGGTCTCGGTAATGATTTATCTAATGCGGCGTTACGTGCAATAACCATTGCGTCAACAACACCGTAGCAATAACCACGAGGGGAAATTTTAACAATCTTCATGTGAGTAATCCTCTCCTTCTAAACAAGGGATACTTTTGTGCATAGTCCATTACATTATAAAGGAGGAGTGGATAGAAAACAAAGGATTGTTACACATATAGTTTTGGTTTTGTTGCTGATTGTTGAACGGGTTCTTTCGGAACCTCTTTTTCTATTACCGGTTCAAGCACTATTTTTTTTCGTTTCCTTTTTGGAGGTGGAGGAGGTGGAGTTGCTACCTCAACCTGTTCTGTTGCATCTTCAGTTTGATTTTCTTCCGTACTTTTTCCAGAGGTGAGGATTTTAACAATGCTTGGTAGACTACGCATAATGGGACCGTACTGTTCGACAACAGGACCGACAGATTGCACGACTTGAGATACTTTTTCGATATTATTTATCATATTAGTTGGGTTCGAAATTAAATTTGAAAAAAAACTACCGATGCCGCTGCTAGATGCCGCTGCAGTTGTAGCTGACGCAGCACCACGTGTATCATTTGATTCATACATTTGAGGTGGTATCATCTGCTCTGGATATTGCTGCATGTATGGCTGATATTGTTGTGTATATTGTTGTTGGTATGGCTGTTGCTGTTGATATTGGGGCGGCGGTTGTTGGTGCATCATCGGTGGCCCTTCCATTTGTCGATAAGGAGGGACCATTTGCATGAAAGGTTCGGTTGGATCGTGTTTTTTAAAGAGTTTAGCAAGGAAACCTTTCTTTTTTTGAGCCATCGGTGGTAGTTGTGGAATCGGATATGGTGTGTAAGATTGTTGTCCTCGATTCGGATACATTTGTCTTATAGGGGATTTCGGAAACATGTGGGAAATCCTCCTTTCTTCAGTTAGGTATATACACATACAATATGCAATGGAAGGAAAGAAGGTTAGTTTTTGAGATAAAAACCTAAACTAAAGATGGATTTTACTTGTAGATTTCGATATAATGTAGACTTGACTGATTTGTGCGCAGTAGAAATTTTAGAAAGAAGGTGTAACTTATGACACTACAAACTTTTACACAGTATGATTTTAAACCATTTTTAATAGATGCAGTTCGTGAACTACGCTTTACAGAGCCAACAGGAATTCAAAAGAAAATTTTCCCGGTCGTGAAAAAAGGTGTGAGTATAATTGGACAATCCCAAACTGGTTCTGGGAAAACACATGCATACTTACTTCCTACATTAAACAGAATTGATGCAAGTCGTGAAGAGGTACAACTTGTTATTACAGCGCCTACTCGTGAGTTAGCACAACAAATTTACGAAGAAATTGTGAAACTAACAAAGTTCTGTGCAGAAGATCAAATGATTACAGCACGCTGTTTAATTGGTGGAACTGATAAACAACGATCAATTGAAAAGTTGAAAAAACAACCTCATATTGTAGTTGGAACGCCAGGACGTATTAAAGATTTAGTAGAAGAAAAGGCGCTATTTGTTTATAAAGCGGATACTATTATTGTCGATGAAGCGGACTTAATGCTTGATATGGGATTCATTCAAGATGTAGATAAAATTGCGGCACGTATGCCTAAAAATCTGCAAATGTTAGTTTTCTCTGCAACAATTCCTCAAAAATTAAAACCATTTTTGAAGAAATATATGGAGAATCCAGAACATATTCATATTAATCCGAAGCAAGTTGCAGCAGGAAATATTGATCATTACCTTGTGCCTTCAAGACACCGTAATAAAACTGAATTAGTGAAAAATATGCTACTTCAATTTAAACCATATTTAGCAATTGTCTTTACAAACACAAAGAAGAAGGCTGACGAAGTAGCCGATGGATTAGCGGAACGTGGATTAAAAGTAGGGCGTATACACGGTGATTTATCACCACGTGATCGTAGAAAAATGATGAAACAAGTTCGTGATTTAGAGTTCCAATACATTGTCGCAACAGATTTGGCGGCACGCGGTATTGATATTGAAGGAATTAGCCATGTTATTAACTATGAACTTCCACCAGATTTAGATTTCTTCGTTCACCGTGTTGGAAGAACTGCACGTGCGGGTCATTCAGGTATTGCAGTGACGATTTATGATCCAGCAAATGAAGAAGCGTTAGATAGTTTGGAAAAACAACGTCATATCGAGTTTAAACATGTAGATTTACGCGGAGATGAATGGGCGGATTTAGGTGACCGTCGTCGTCGTAAGAGCCGTAAAAAACCAAGTGATGGACTAGATGTTATGGCAACAAAAGTTGTTAAGAAGCCGAAAAAAGTAAAACCAAACTATAAACGAAAACTTGCAACAGAACGTGACAAAGTGAAGAAAAAATATAGCAATAAAAAAAGATAAGGGATTTCCCTTATTTTTTTTTATCTCACTGCTTGAGAGAAAGTCGATTAATGTAGACTAATAATTAGTGAGGGGTAGAAAAAACGTTGACTAAAGTTTCGCTTTATTGGGTTAATTTAAGTATAGAGTTCAGATTGTTTGAATAGTCCGTTTAATTTATGTAGTGCCTTTTGTGTGAACAAACAATTCGCTACATATTTCTACAAATTATGCTATCATTATATCTATTGTATATTGAAGAGGTGATTGTATGTTAAAGATTGGATCTCATGTTTCTATGAGTGGTAAGAAAATGTTTTTAGCAGCAAGTGAAGAGGCTGTTTCATACGGTGCAACGACGTTTATGATTTATACAGGTGCACCGCAAAATACACGAAGAAAACCAATTGAAGAATTGAACATAGAAGCAGGAAGAAAACATATGGAACTAAACGGTATTGAAGAAATTATCGTACATGCGCCATACATTATTAATCTTGGGAATACGACGAAGCCAGAAACATTCCAATTAGGTGTAGACTTCCTTCGCATGGAAATTGAAAGAACATCGGCATTAGGTGTAGCGAAACAAATCGTTCTTCACCCAGGTGCGCACGTTGGTGCAGGAGCGGATGCTGGTATTCAACAAATTATTAAAGGGCTTAATGAAGTATTAACGCCAGAGCAGACGGTTAACATTGCGTTAGAAACGATGGCAGGAAAGGGAACGGAATGCGGTCGTAGCTTTGAAGAAATTGCGAAAATTATTGATGGTGTGAAATATAATGAAAAACTATCTGTATGTTTTGATACGTGTCATACGCATGATGCAGGTTATGACCTTGTAAATGATTTTGACGGTGTGTTAAACGAATTTGATAAAATTGTTGGGATAAATCGTTTACAAGTACTTCATATTAACGATAGCAAAAATGTACGCGGAGCTGGAAAAGACCGTCATGAAAATATTGGTTTTGGTCATATTGGCTATAAGGCATTGCATCACATTGTGCATCACCCACAACTTACGCACGTACCAAAAATTCTTGAAACGCCGTATGTAGGTGAAGATAAAAAAGATAAGAAGCCACCATATAAATTAGAAATCGAAATGCTGAAAAATGGTACTTTTGATGAAGGAATTCTTGAAAAAATTAAAGAGCAATAAGGAGGGGATTTTCCCCTCCTTATTTTAATAGCTGCTGAAATAAAATATTTACTTGTTGGGCAGTGGCAGGAGTAGTTACTTTAGCGATTTGTTTTAACAAATCTAGTCGCTCGGTATTATCGTAAATGTTAATGTTTTTCCCTTTCATAAGTAAAACGATTTTATCAGCTTGTGCAGTTGTGATTGGAACTTCGTATTCTTTACTATATTTCAATAGTTCTTTTGTAGAAATATGATTTAATTTTTTGTTCACAATTTGTTTAATGAGGTTCATCGTGTTGTCCTCCTTCACACGTTCTTCTATCGAAATATATGTAAGCATAGCTTGTACATATTCGTATCAAGGTGCATTTTTTCAATGGGGAAAAGAAGCTTATGTTATAATATAAGAACAAAACTATAGATAAAGAGTATA
The DNA here is from genome assembly GCF_002976445.1 of Bacillus sp. MYb56. Classification (NCBI taxonomy): domain Bacteria; kingdom Bacillati; phylum Bacillota; class Bacilli; order Caryophanales; family Bacillaceae; genus Bacillus; species Bacillus sp. MYb56. The sequence continues at coordinate 15,218 of NZ_PCOH01000013.1, read as the reverse complement.
AGGAGGACTTATGGAAAAAAAGCAACATCGAAAAGAAAGTGTTATTCATCTTGTATATCGTTTAGTTATGATTGTCTTTGGGGCAGCGTGTGCGGCGGTAGCGATTGAACTGTTTTTAATGCCAAATAAAATTATTGATGGTGGAATTATTGGTATTTCTCTTATATTAGATTATCTTACTCCTAATATTTGGTGGTTAAGCTTTTCTACTTTAGTTGTTATCCTCAACATTCCTTTTATGTACTCCGGGTATAAGCAAATTGGAAAAACATTCATGTTATCTTCAGCATTTGGAATTGTAGCTTTAGCATTTATTGAATCAACGTTGCATGCTATTCCGCCATTTACAACAGAGCCGATTTTAGCAACAGTTTTCGGCGGTCTTATTTTAGGGATTGGTGTAGGACTTGTTATTCGTCATGGTGGATCGTTAGACGGGACCGAGATTATGGGGATTCTATTAACGAAGAAATTACCGTTTTCTGTTGGTGAATTCGTAATGTTTGTGAACTTATTCATTTTTGCATGGGCAGCATTTGTGTTTGGTGTTGAACAAGCGATGTATTCTGTTATGACGTACTATATCGCATTCAAAACAATTGATACGGTAATTCAAGGATTAGACGAAACGAAAGCAGTTTTAATAGTATCGGATCAATATGAGGAAGTATCAAATGCGATTTTACACCGCCTTGGTCGTGGAACAACAAAACTTGTTGCTAAAGGTGGCTATACAGATAAAGAAAAAGAAGTTATTTATGCAGTTGTAACACGTCTGGAAGTGACGAAGTTAAAATCAATTGTGCATGAAATTGATGAAAACGCATTTGTTACGATTATGAATACACAAGAGACAAATGGTGGTAAGTTTAAATCAGCAATTCACTAAAAAGTTAATTGTAATATCTTTTGAAAGCAGAGAATTATTCTCTGCTTTTTGTTATAATAATAAGGTTTCTTGAAATAAAGAATATATTTTAGGCAGATTGGTTTACAACTATAATAAGCTGTACTATAATTCAAATAGAGATAAATCGGAATCATTCTGAATTAAAATAGGTGAGATGCTATGAATAATATATTGGAAATAGAAGGATTAACGTTTCGGTATGAAGATCGCAACGTGTTAGAAGATATTAATTTGCAAGTTCCGAAGGGAGCTTTTTTAGGTTTAGTTGGACCGAATGGTTCAGGGAAATCGACTTTACTTAAATGCTTATTGGGTGTTTTAAAACCAAAGCAAGGAAGTATTAGATTGTTTGGCATTGATAGTAAGAAATTTAAAGAGTGGAATAAAGTTGGTTATGTATCCCAAAAGGCAAGTAGCTTTAACTCAGGTTTCCCGGCAACTGTTTTCGAGGTTGTTTCAATGGGGCTCGTTTCGAAAAAAGGGCTTTTTCGCTTTTTTACGAAAGACGATAATGCGAAAGTAGAAAAAGCGATTGCTGATGTAGGTATGAGCGAATTTCGAGGTCGCAACATTGGAGAACTTTCTGGTGGACAACAACAGCGTGTATTTATTGCTCGTGCACTTGTAAGTGATCCGGAATTGCTTATTTTGGACGAGCCTACTGTTGGGATTGATGTGAAGAATGTGGCAAGTTTTTATGAGATACTAGAGGATTTAAACAAAAGATTGGGAATTACGTTAATTCTTGTTACGCACGATATGGGTGCTGTAACAGAGAAGGTGACGCATGTTGCATGTTTGAATCAGCATTTACATTTCCATGGGAATGTAGAGAAATTCCGAGAGTTAGAAGATGCAGAAATGTCGATTTTATATGGACATCATGTTCATCGCTTAGAACATGAACATGGGCATCACGGGAGGATATAATGATACAGGATTTTTTACAATATGATTTTTTACGTAATTCCTTATACGCTGGTATTTTAATAGGGCTTGTCGCACCACTTATCGGCGTGTTCGTTGTAATTCGCCGCATGTCGCTTATTGCGGATGCATTAAGTCATGTGACGTTATCAGGAATTGCCGCGAGTTTATTACTTGAAAAGACAATCTTTACCGGTGGGTTTTTAAACCCTTTATATATGGGGATGTTTTTTTCAATCGGTGGAGCATTGCTAATTGAAAAATTACGTACTGTATATAAACATTATCAAGAGTTAGCAATCCCGATTATACTTTCAGCAGGGATGGGGATTGGAGTTATCTTCATCTCACTTGCTAATGGATTCAATACGGATTTATTTAGTTATTTATTTGGTAGTGTAAGTGCTGTAACAAGTGCGGATTTAATTATTATTGGTATAGTAGCAATTGTTGTTATTGCGACGATTGTTTTATTATACAAAGAGTTGTTTTTACTATCATTTGATGAGGAATACGCTGTATCAACCGGTTTAAGTGCAAAGTGGATTCACTTTATCTTCATTATATTAGTTGCTCTTGTAATTGCGGTATCAATGCGTGTTGTAGGTGTTCTTCTCGTATCATCTTTAATGACGTTACCAGTTGCAGCAAGTATTCGTATTGCAAAAGGATTTAAACAAACAATTTTCTTTTCCATTTTATTTGGTGAAATTGCAGTAATTGGTGGAATGTGTGCTTCGTATCAACTTGATTTAGCTCCAGGTGGTACAATTGTTATGATAGCGGTTCTTATTTTAATTGGTGCAATTTTATGGAAAAAGAAAAAAACTGCATAAAGTAGGGATAGGTATGAATCTAACAGAAGCTTTACGCCTAATGAAGGAAAAGGGATACAAACATACAGGGAAAAGGGAAGAAATGCTGAGATTATTCGCAGCTCATAATCGTTATTTAACTGCGAAAGATGTTTTAGAGCATATGAAGGGTGATTATCCAGGACTTAGTTTTGATACGATTTATCGTAACTTAACGGTTTTTGCTGAAGTCGGTGTTTTAGAGCAAACGGAATTAAATGGTGAAAAGCATTTCCGTTTTACATGCTCCATTATGGAACATCATCATCATTTCATTTGTTTAGATTGTGGTGGTACGAAAGAGATTAATTCCTGCCCGATGGATTTTATGAATAAAGATTTTAAAGGTTATGAGGTAACGGGGCATAAGTTTGAAATATATGGTCGTTGCCCAAAATGTGCAAAATGAGAGGGCTCGTCAGTTATATAACTGACGAGTTTTTAATTTGAATGTAAAAAAAGGTTGCTCACAAAAATTGTGGCAACCTTCTTTTTATTGTTCTTGTTTTTCTTTTTCTTTTTCTCGTTCGGCAGCCATTTCAGCAGCGATTACATCAATTTCTTTTTTCAGTTCTTCTACCATTGTTTCTTCTGGTACTTTACGAACGACTTGCCCTTTACGGAATAATAAACCTTCTCCGCGTGCACCGGCAATACCGATGTCAGCTTCACGAGCTTCACCAGGACCGTTTACGGCACAGCCGAGTACTGCAACCTTAATTGGAACTTTAAGTGTGGAGATGTATTCTTCGACTTCATTAGCAATGCTAATTAGGTCGATTTCAATACGACCACAAGTTGGACAAGAAATAAGTGTTGCGGCATTAGATGCAAGACCGAATGATTTTAATAGTTCACGTGCAACTTTTACTTCTTCAACTGGATCAGCGCTTAAAGAGATACGAAGTGTATTTCCGATGCCTTTACTTAAAATTGCTCCAAGACCGGCGGCGCTTTTTACAGTCCCAGCAAACAATGTTCCTGATTCTGTAATACCTAAATGTAATGGATAATCAAAAGCGCGAGCAGCTTTTTCGTATGCTTCAATTGCTAAGTTAACATCAGAGGCTTTCATTGATACGATAATATCGTGGAAATCTAAGTCCTCTAAAATTTTAATATGGTGCAGTGCGCTCTCGACCATACCATCAGCAGTTGGATATCCATACTTTTCTAAAATATGACGTTCTAATGAGCCGGCATTTACACCGATACGGATTGGAATGCCACGCTCTTTCGCTGCATTTACAACAGCTTCTACTTTATGGCGACGTCCAATGTTACCTGGATTGATACGTACTTTATCAATGCCGCCTTCGATTGCTTTTAAAGCAAGGCGGTAATCAAAATGAATATCAGCAACAAGTGGAATGTTGATTTGTTTTTTAATATCAGCAATAGCATTTGCTGCGCGTTCGTCTGGAACAGCAACACGAACAACTTGACAGCCAGCTTCTTCTAAACGTTTAATTTCAGCAACTGTAGCCTCAACATCATGCGTTTTTGTTGTCGTCATACTTTGTATAATTAATTCATTGTTACCGCCAATTGTTAAATTACCGACTTTAACTGGACGTGTTTTTGTGCGTTGAGTCATTTCATTCACGAATTGATCGCTCTCCTTATAAAAGAAGTTTCTTATTTTAGTCCCTTACATCAATGATAGTATGTGTGAGAAAGGGCTATAGAAACCAAAGTACTCGGTTTCACTTTTACTATTGTATCAGCGCCTTTATGTAATTGACAAGGATTAAGTGATTGCTTATTGATATAAGGGGAATTTATAAGACTTTCCAACTTGGATTTTTGTAGCAGATGTATTTTTATTTAATTGCTTAAAATCATCAATTACTTTTTCAATAGAAGGAATTTTTTTCTTATTAATCGCTTCTGTAATAGAAAGAACTGTATCGCCAGTTTTTACTTCGATTGCTTTATAAGCTGTATCCGTTTCTTTTTCTTTCTCTGTTTCGTTCTCTTTATTTTGTTTTGTATCTGTATTTTCTTTTTTTATCGTTTGGGCAGCAGATGTTTTTTTGTATGAACTTAACATCGGTAAAGTACCGATTTTTATGTCGTAATAAAATATATAACCGAGGACAAGCACGAATAAGAGTACACCTAATCTCTTCATATCCTTCACTCCTTTGCTAGGAATATATGCTTGTCCAAAAAAAAAATGCCTATTTAGGCATTTTTTTATAGTTCTTGTTTTTCTTTCGGCTTTGGAACTTCTTTAATTGTTAAGTATAGAACGATTAAAACAACTGCAATGTAAATGAATGTTGCGCCAGGTACGTTTATTTTGAATAAATCCATAATCATAAAGAAGATTGTTGGAATTGTGTAGCTGTAAGCAGTTAATGTCCAAACTTGTTTATAAGATAATTTGCGTTGACCGCTCATCGCAGAACCGATGAAGGCAAGCAATGTAACTCCTACAAAGGTAATAAATAATTGGAACAAGTACAGTAAGAACCCAATAACGAATAATAAGATTGGATAAATACTGTCAAATAACGAAATGAAATCTTGTAAATCTTTTTTCTCAAGAGATGCGCCTAATAAGTCATTATAGGAGTATGTTTGTGTTTGACCATTCCCCATGGAGACTACTTTATCTTTTAAAACAAATAAACCTGTTTTATTTTGATATTTTTCTAAGTCTGTTGAATTTGGATCAAATACGAAAAGGGCATTTCCATCTTCTTTTTCGATAGGTTGATCAATATCAGCTGTTAGCTCGCCATTTTCAATTTTAAAATCAGGTAAATCTTTTTCGATTACTTTATTTACCATGTTAACACCATCTTGAATAACGCTACCGTACAAGAAAGTTCTTGGAATAGTAGTGATTAGGCAAAGAAGCATAATATACAAAATGGTTTTACCGATTTTTTGAAAACGGAAAAGCGCCATATCTTTAGGCGAATATACGCTTTTTGCTAGCTGTGTAAAAATGGACATAGATTCACTTCCTTTATGTATGTATAAAATCATTGTAACGTACGAATCTAGAGAAGCTCAAGATATATTATATTTACATATAGTAGAGAAGACTAAATTCCTTCTTATTAATTTACTTCTTTTAGTAGAGAAAAATACAATTGACACTTTTCTTTCGTATATGGTAAATTTATCTTACATTTTTCAAACGATATATCCGATTGGAATTTAGTTGTTTTTAATGGTACATACATAATCGTGGACCCTTAGCTCAGTTGGTTAGAGCAGACGGCTCATAACCGTCCGGTCGTAGGTTCGAGTCCTACAGGGTCCATATCCATTTCATATGTTTATTATGTCAGCAGGAAGCTTCCTTGTAGAAGGAAGCTTTTTTTCGGAATATATGAGCATTTTAATTGAAAAGAAGTGGGAATTTTGCTACTTTAATGATAGCAAGACAAAGCGATTTATTTGTTTGCACCCTATGGCAATTAGGGTAGAATGAAGTTGTAGGTCACATATGTAGTGACAATACATAAACCGGGAGGAATATAACAATGGCAAAACACGAATTACCAAATTTACCTTATGCGTATGATGCTTTAGAACCTCACTTTGATAAAGAAACAATGAACATCCATCATACAAAACATCACAACACGTATATTACAAACTTAAACGCTGCTTTAGAAGGTCATGCAGAATTAGCTGACAAAAGCGTTGAAGAATTAGTTGCAAACTTAAACGAAGTACCTGAAGCAATCCGTACAGCAGTACGTAACAATGGTGGCGGACATGCTAACCATACATTCTTCTGGACAATCCTATCTCCAAACGGCGGGGGACAACCAGTAGGCGAACTTGCAACTGCGATTGAAGCGAAATTCGGTAGCTTCGATGCATTCAAAGCAGAATTCGCAAAAGCTGGCGCAACTCGCTTCGGTTCTGGTTGGGCTTGGTTAGTAGTAAACAATGGTGAGTTAGAAGTAACAAGCACTCCAAACCAAGATTCTCCTCTAACTGAAGGTAAAACTCCAGTTATCGGTTTAGATGTTTGGGAGCATGCTTACTACTTAAATTACCAAAACCGTCGTCCTGACTACATCGGTGCATTCTGGAACGTTGTAGATTGGAACGTTGCTGAAAAACTTTACCAAGAAGCAAAATAATTAAAGTTAATACAGCTAGAAAAAAGCTAGGGGGTTTTCTCCTAGCTTTTTTCTATGTTCTCCTTTTACATAATTGAGCTTGTCTTTGGAAGACTAGAACATGAAGTAAAGGAGAGTTGTGTATGAAGTGGAAACATGTAATCGGTGATGTTGAAGTGAATCGGGATTTAGTATTATTGCTCGTTATAGGAGGTTTATACACGCTCGCAATTTCTTTATCGAATACGTTTGTAAACATTTATTTATGGAAGCAAACACAAAATTATGTGAATCTGGGCTTGTATAATTTGGCCAGCGTTGTATTACAGCCTCTAACATTTCTTGTGGGCGGGAAATTAGCGAAACGTATTGATCGCTCGATTTTATTGAGAATCGGTGTAGGCACGTTAGCTGTTTTTTTTATCGTCGTTTTAGTAGCGGGAAAAAGTGCATCTCACTATATTTTATTAATGGGAGCCCTTTTAGGAGTTGGTTATGGTTTTTATTGGCTCGCTTTTAACTTGTTGACATTTGAGATTACAGAACCAGAAACAAGAGATTTTTTTAACGGTTTTCTAGGACTTCTTACATCGTTCTCTGGAATGATTGGACCGATAGCAGCAGGATATACAATTTCACGTATGGAAAAATGGAGTGGTTATACTGTCGTTTTCTTCCTTTCGTTAATGCTATTTGCGGTTGCAGTCGTTCTAAGCTTTTTTTTATCGAAGAGGGAATGTGAAGGACGCTATGAAATTGTGCAAGTATTGAAAGAGCGGCAAGTTGATGAAAACTGGGGAAGAATTACGCGCGCTCATTTCTTCCAAGGTTTGAGAGAGGGAACGTTTATTTTCGTTATTTCGGTATACGTCTATTTAGCATCTGGTAGCGAGTTAGCACTAGGGAAATATAGTTTAGTGAATTCTGCAGTATCATTTGTATGCTATTATTTAGTTGCTCGTATGTTAAAGAAAGAATGGCGAAAAAAAGCAATTTTACTTGGTGGCATTATTTTATATGCGGTCGTATTTTTAGTTATTTTCAATGTTACATATACGAAATTACTTATTTATGCAGCATGTATTGCGGTTGCATATCCGATTTTACTCGTTCCGTACGGCTCAATGACATACGATGTAATTGGTAGAGCAAAACAGGCGGGAGAATGGCGTGTAGAATATATAGTGGTCAGGGAATTATGGTTAAATGCCGGAAGAATTTGTTCCATTTTAAGTTTTTTATGTGCTGTCATATTTTTTCCGCCTGAAAAAAGTTTACCTTTCTTACTATGTATTTTAGGAGCTGGACATTTTCTTATTTATTTTGCAGTTAAAAATGTCAAATATGATGAGGGAAATGTGAACAAAACCAGCGCTGTAGCGCAAGGAACCCCACAGAATCAAACTGAACCAGAAGGTTAACTTATCGTTTGTTTTATGCTAGAATAGAAAAAGATGTAAGACAGCAGTGAGGGCACCTGTATGAAGGTGTCCCTTTCACATTACATAGCTGTTGGTAGAGGGGGTTTGTATGAGCAAGAAGCAGAAAAAGAACCAGACAAAGACAAAAACCCACGTTCCCTTTCGGTTAAACGTGTTGTTTTTTTGCGTGTTTTTAATGTTCTCCGCAGTTATTGTAAGGCTTGGATACGTACAAATTGTTCGTGGCGAGGAATATAAAAATGAAGTTGAGAAAAAAGAAAATTCAACGATAAGTAATCCTGTACCACGCGGGAAAATATTTGATCGTAATGGAGAAGCGGTCGTAGATAATGAGCCTATTCGTACAATTACATTTACAAAAATGAAGGGGTCAACTGCAGCAGATCGCTTAGAAACGGCGAAAAAGTTAGCAGATTTAATTGAAGTCCCAACAGATAAGTTAACAGATCGCGATAAAAAAGATTATTGGCTTGCTTTACATAAAGAAGAAGCAGAAACAAAAATCACAAAAAAAGATCGTGAAGAGCTTAAAACAAATAAAATTGACGATAAAGAACTGGATGAACGTCAACGAAATCGTGTGACAGAAGAAGAGATTAATCAACTTTCAGCAAAAGATTTAGAAATATTGGCGATCAAAAGTAAGATGGAAAGCGGATATGCAATGACGCCGCAAATCGTTAAAAAAGGTGCAACAGAAGAAGAATACGCGATTATTAGTGAAAATTTAGCGAAATTACCAGGTGTAGATACAAATGTTGACTGGGAGCGAAAATATAAGTATGATGATATGTTCCGAAGTGTACTTGGTGGTGTAACTTCTTCTGATGAAGGGTTACCGAAAGAGAGATTAGATTACTATCTTGTTCGCGATTATAATCGAAATGATAGAGTAGGAAAAAGTTATCTTGAACAGCAATATGAAGATAGTCTGCACGGTACGAAAGAAGAAGTGAAAAATATTACAGATAAAAACGGTAATATTTTAGAAACGATTAATGTATCGCAAGGACAACGAGGTAACGACCTGAACTTAACAATTGATATGGAATTACAGAAGCGTGTGGAAGATATTATCACCAAAAATTTAATGAAATTTAAAGGGGGAGAACCTCTTTTAGATCGGGCATTCGTTGTAATGATGAATCCGAAAAATGGTGAAGTTTTATCTATGGCTGGGAAACAATTAGTGAATGAAAATGGCGAAACGAAAGTGCAAGATTTCGCATTAGGAACGATGACAAGTGCTTATCCGATGGGATCGACTGTAAAAGGGGCGACAGTACTTACGGGATATCAAACAGGTGCGATTCAACCGGGTTCAGTTCAAGTCGATGAACCAATCGTATTAAAAGGAACGAAGAAAAAATCTTCTTGGAAGACGATGGGACCTATTAATGATTTGACAGCGTTAAAAATGTCTTCTAACGTATATATGTTTAAAACAGCGATGAATATCGCTGGTGTTCCATATGTTAGAGGTGGTACGTTAGATATACCACAAAAAGCATTTGATACGATGCGATACTATTACGGTCAGTTTGGACTTGGTGTAAAAACAGGTATTGATTTACCGAATGAATCTGCTGGACAAAGAGGTAGAACAGACAATATCCCAGGTTTCTTATTAGATTTATCAATTGGACAGTATGATACGTATACACCACTTCAATTAGCACAATATGTTTCAACAATTGCCAATGGTGGTTACCGTATGCAGCCGCAAGTTGTAAAGGAAATTCGTCAGCCATCGGCGAAGCCAGAGGAAGTTGGAAAAGTTGTTCAATCTATGGAACCGAAAGTATTAAATCGTATTGATATGCCTGAATCACAAATTAAACGTGTTCAAGAAGGATTTAGACAAGTATTTAACGATTCAGGTGGTACCGCTACGAAATACTTTACAGGTGCACCATATAAGGCAGCTGGGAAAACGGGTACAGCTCAAACTGTGTATGGCGGAGATAAAGAGATTGGTAAAAAAGCAAACGGTGAGCGTGTTGAAACGTATAACTTAACATTAGTAGGTTATGCGCCACTTGAAGATCCAGAAGTAGCATTTTCTGTTGTTGTGCCGTGGGTACATGATGATAAAACAGGGATTAATGGATATATTGGTCGTGAAATAATGGACGCTTACTTTGATTTGAAAAAACAAGCATTAACTGGTGAAGCTCCAAAAGATGAAAAAGAGAAAAAAAGTAATGTACAAGATGATGAATAAAAAAGTTGTAAAAAAAGCACACTATCTGAAAAGATAGTGTGCTTTTTTTTATGCCTTACGCATATGGTTTAGTAAATGTGGACAAGCATAAAATATTGAAAAAACATGTAGTTTCAAAAACGATGAACACAACAAGATTAGTGCATACGCTCTAAGTTTGTTGTGTGTGATAGGCGATAGCAGTTTTATCCCGCGTTTGAGGGCGGTAAAACTCCCACCTCAAAATTCAGCTGGAGCAAAGAAGTTAGGTGGGAGCCCTGCTGCCCGTAAACGCCCGATTGGTGAGGGCTAATAATCAGTGGGGGGATGAACAAAACCCCCACTGATTAAAGTTTCGCTTTATGGATGATTAGAAAATTTCCTGCATCTAAAGTACAAAAGTGAAAATAAAGTTTGTGTATACAGTTGTTTTTGTGGGACTTTACAAAACTTTTACAAATAATTAAAACCGAATTAATAGTTTAGCAGTATTCTTATATCTGTAATCCTGTTATTTCCGGTTACTTCTAGGAGGAAGAACACGTGAAATGGATGAGCGCATCGATTAAAGTTTTGACATTATCGACATGTTTCCTTTGTTTTAATATGTCTACTGCATTCGCTACAAATGAAATGGGAGAAGTGAGAGTTGATGGATCCTCAACGGTTTTCCCCATTATAGAGGCAGTAGCAGAGGAATATACAAAGGCCCATCCAAACGTGAAAATTTCTATTAGTATTTCTGGGACAGGGGGAGGATTTAATCGTTTCAGTAAAGGAGAAGTAGATATAAACAATGCTTCGAGATTGATGAAACCGGTAGAAGAAAATGCAATGCAGAAAAAATTCATTCAATTTACACCATTTGAGGTTGCTTATGACGGTCTAACGATTGTTGTGAATCGTCAAAATACGTGGGTAAACAATATGACGATAGACGAGTTACGTCTATTATGGAGTGAAAATGGAAGATTGAAACGATGGTCACAAATTCATTCATCATGGCCTCGTGAACAAGTTAAATTTTATGCGCCAGGCGTAGACTCTGGTACTTATGATTATTTCCAAAATGTTGTCTTACAAAATAATCGCCTTGTAAAAACGGTTTCTTTGTCTGAAGACGATCAAGTTATTATGCAAGGGGTAATGAATGATAAAAATGCCATTGCTTTTGTAGGATATGCTTATTATATGGCCAATCGAGATAAGGTAAAAGCAATACAGGTGGATGGTGTATTTCCAACGAAAGAGACTATTCAGTCGGGTACGTATAAGCCATTATCTAGGCCGCTATTTACGTATGTGAATCATGCATCTATCAGAAATAAAATTAATGTAGCAAATTATGTTGAGTTTATGATTAAGCATGTTGGAAGCCTTGCTGAAGAGGTCGGATATGTAAAATTACCAAAAGAAAAATATAATGAACAGCTGCGAATGTTAACAGAAATAAAAAGGTAATGTCAGGGTGGAAAGGGGTTTTCATCTTTGGCTCATAATGACAAAAGTCAAATTACATTTTCTGTACAACATTTGATTGAGAGAAATACAAATAGAAGAAAAAAAACGCAGCGAATCAATCGAATTGTTCCGTTAATACTAAAAGCCATTGCTAGCGTGTCCATTGTAACGACACTTGGAATTATTATTACGTTGGCAAATGAAACAATCATGTTTTTTCAAAAGATATCATTGTATTCTTTTTTGACAGAGAAGGAATGGTTACCTTTTTTTGAAGATCCAAAATTCGGTATATTACCACTTATATGTGGAACAATCCTTGTAACAGCAATTGCCATGTTCGTAGCAATTCCTATTGGTTTAGGTTGTGCCGTGTTTTTAAGCGAATACGCTTCGAATGGCGCTCGGAAAATATTAAAACCGTTGTTAGAGCTACTAGCAGGCATCCCGACAATTGTATATGGTTTTTTCGCGTTAACAGTTGTCACACCACTTTTACAACGGGTTATACCAGATTTGCAGTTTTTTAATGCTATTAGTCCAGGTATTGTTATAGGGTTTATGATGATACCGACGATTGCGTCTCTCTCTGAAGATGCGATGAGAGCTGTAGCGAAAGGAATTAAAGAAGCCTCATTAGCGCTAGGAGCAACTCGTTTTGAGATGGTAAAACAAGTGGTGTTTCCATCGGCTTTTACGGGCATAATGGCAGCGATTATATTAGCAGCTTCCAGGGCAATTGGTGAAACGATGATTGTTGTTATTGCAGCTGGATCAACACCTAATGTATCGATAGATCCGACTCATTCTATTCAAACATTAACAGCCTATATTGTACAAGTGAGTTTAGGTGATGCTCCGCACGGAACGATTACTTATTACAGCATGTATGCTGTAGGTGCAACGTTATTTATGTTTACTTTTATTATGAATATCATTTCGCAATATATTATGCGCCGTTTTAGGAGGTTGACATAATATGCGAATGTTAAACCATAAGAACATACAAGAAAATATGGCATCGCGTTTTTTAAAGGATCGGATTTACAAGTGTTTGTTTTATATAGCAATTTTATTTTCAGTAGTAATACTTTTTATATTGCTTTTTCAAATTTTTGAAAAAGGTATAAGTTATCTTTCAATAGATTTCTTTACAAACTTCGCCTCACGTAATCCGAGAGAAGCTGGGATTGTCGCTGCTTTGTCAGGAACAATACTATTTATGAGCATTGTTATACCAGTCTCTTTTATATTCGGAGTCGGAACAGCTCTTTATTTAGAGCATTATGCGAAGGAGTCCGTTTTTAAAAAGTTAATTGAATTAAATAATCAAACATTAGCAGGGGTACCTTCCGTTGTGTTTGGTTTACTCGGGTTAACTATTTTCGTATACGCTCTCCATTTGGGAGAGAGCATAATGGCAGCGGCACTGACGATGAGTTTACTCGTCTTACCAACTGTTGTTGTAGCTAGTCAAGAAGCGATTAGAACTGTGCCGAGCTCATTACTAGAGGCTTCTTACGGATTAGGTGCTACGAAATGGCAAACGATGTATCAAATTGTATTGCCAGTCGCTTTGCCAGGGATTGTAACGGGATGTACGTTAGCGGTATCGAGAGCAATTGGTGAGGCAGCACCATTATTAGTTATTGGGGCCCTTGCCTTTGCAAATTATGTTCCGTTCAGTATGTTTGATAGATTTACGGTTTTACCAATTCAAATTTTTAATTGGATGAGTAGACCACAAGAAGAATTTCAGTATGTAGCAGCAGCTGGGATGATTGTTTTGCTAGGATTGTTGCTCTTTATAAATATATTTGTCTTATGGTTACGAAATCGAAAATAAGTTGGAAGTGGATGAAAGGGGAATTCAAATGGTAGCAACAGTAGTAAATGTACAGGTGAAAAATGAAAAAAAGATTGAGACAGCACCAAAAAAAATAGTATTTGATACGAAAAATTTAAATTTATGGTACGGAGAAGACCATGCTTTAAAAGATATCAACTTAAGTATTCATGAGAATGAAGTAACAGCGATTATCGGTCCAAGTGGTTGTGGGAAATCAACATACTTAAAAACGCTAAATCGTATGGTAGAGTTAGTGCCTATCGTTCGAACTACGGGCGTTATCGAATATAGAGAACGAAACATATTTGATAAATCATATCCAGTTGAAGAATTACGTACGCATGTGGGTATGGTGTTCCAAAAGCCAAATCCATTCCCAAAATCTATTTATGAAAATGTAGCATATGGTCCGAAAATCCATGGTGTTCGTGACAAAAAAACACTTGATGAAATTGTTGAAAATAGCTTGCGCGGCGCAGCTATTTGGGATGAGTTAAAAGATCGTTTGCATGATAATGCATACGGTTTATCTGGTGGTCAGCAACAACGTCTATGCATTGCACGCTGCTTAGCGATTGAGCCAGACGTAATTTTAATGGATGAGCCAACATCGGCGCTAGATCCAATTTCAACATCAAAAGTAGAAGAATTAATTCAGGAGTTAAAGAAAGATTTTAGTATTGTTATCGTAACGCACAACATGCAACAAGCAGCACGAATTTCAGATAAAACTGCTTTCTTCTTAAGTGGAGAAGTTGTGGAATATACAGATACGAACAAATTATTTACAACACCTGCAGATAAGCGTACAGAAGACTACATTACAGGACGATTTGGTTGATATCGCTAGCAAGGCTAAGAGTAAATACCCTCTTAACAGAGGGTAACTAACTGTTACGATTTATTTAACCAATTATAACCAAAGTTAATTAAATATATCAGTGAGCCCTGCTAGTCAAGTGATTGGCTAGTAGTGAGGGTTAACTGCGGGCAATCCCTAAAGCTGATTGAACTACAACGTGGCTAGAAATGGTGAGCGTGAATGTTGCGAAAGTAGAAAAAATCAATCAGATGATTAAGGAGTTGACTTCTGATGATATTGGCGAAGAAAGTCAGACTGATTCCAACGCCTGAACAAGAAAAAGTGCTTAGAAATCATGCTGGAGCTTCAAGATTCGCTTATAACTATTGTAAAAGGATGAGTGATAGATACTATAAGCTATTTGGAAAATCTGTTTCACAGTTAGATTTACAGAAACGATTTACAAAGATCAAGAAGCGAAAGAGATATGAGTGGTTAAATGAAATCAACGCACAAGTTCCCAAACAGGCTTCAAAAGATTTTGATAAGGCGAGAAGAAATTCATTCAAAAAGTACAAAAATGGTTATCACACTTCTTATAAATCCAAAAAAGATTTAATTCAAGGATTTTATGCCAATTATGAAAGACTGATTATAGGAAAGAAAGTAGTTGATA
>NZ_PCOH01000012.1:0-151494 GCF_002976445.1 Bacillus sp. MYb56 | reverse complement strand
GTAGAGCAACTGACTTGTAATCAGTAGGTTGGGGGTTCAAGTCCTCTAGCCGGCATCATTTAGGGGCATAGTTTAAAGGTAGAACTGAGGTCTCCAAAACCTCCAGTGTGGGTTCAATTCCTACTGCCCCTGTAAAGTATGGGCCTATAGCTCAGCTGGTTAGAGCGCACGCCTGATAAGCGTGAGGTCGATGGTTCGAGTCCATTTAGGCCCACCATAATTATTCCGCAGTAGCTCAGTGGTAGAGCTATCGGCTGTTAACCGATCGGTCGTAGGTTCGAGTCCTACCTGCGGAGCCATGGCCCGTTGGTCAAGTGGTTAAGACACCGCCCTTTCACGGCGGTAACACGGGTTCGAATCCCGTACGGGTCATAAAAAAAGAGTCAGCATATTGCTGACTCTTTTTTATTATGTATAAGCCTCTTTTTATCACCTTATTTTCCTGAAATAAATAAAGGGATTTAGGAAAAGCTATGGTATGTATTAAAAGGAGGAGATGAAAAATGACGCAAGTTAGAGAACTTATGAGTACTCATATCGTACATTGTACACCATTAGACAATGTATATGAGGCAGCTGTAAAAATGAAGGAAGAATCGGTTGGATTGATTCCTGTTATTGAAAATAAACAAGTTGTTGGGCTTGTTACTGATCGAGACTTAGTTGTTCGTGGGATTGCTGAAAAACATCCTGGATCTAATCAAATTACAAATGTAATGACAACAAACATTGTTTCAGTTTCTCCAGATGATTCTATTGAAAAAGCTACAGAATTAATGGCACAATATCAAATTAGACGGTTACCGGTTGTTGAGAGCGGTCAACTTGTTGGGATGCTAGCACTAGGTGATTTAGCTATAAGAAAATCAGCAGATGATCAAGCAGGGTTTGCTTTAAGTGAAATCTCAGAGCATATGGAATAAATTATGTATAAAGATCAGATACATTATTCTAGTATATACGGATTAAACTAATATGTTAGCGTGATGTATCTGAGACATTATATAATAAGTATAGAGTCAATATTTTTGACAGTTTTTTTAAATTTGTCATTCCTAATTTTTAATAAGAGAAAAAATGATATACTGAGAGATATAAGTGTTATTATAGAATTTGAATATAACAATATTTATCGTTAATGATGTAATAATGAATTAATATTTCCTACGTAGATAAAGTGAAACTTTAATTATTGGGGGGTGTCCATCCCCCAATAATTATTAGTTGAACCAATCGGGCTTTTATGGGCAGTTTTATCTCCCTCCTAACTTCCTCGCATTCGCAGAATTTTGAGGTGGGAGTCTTACTGCCCGCAAATAGCGGGATAAAAAGGGAAGGGGAATTATATGAGGGCTGTACAGGGCGATCCAAATTGGAATTTGGTTACAGATACATATATAGAACCAAATAATTTCGCTGAGTTATTTTCTTTGCTTGTACCTTGTCATCCAAAAGGTGAAGGGAAAGAGCGAACTATATTAGTATGGAAAGAAAAAGAATTTTATAAAGAAGAAAATTTAGCGCCATTTATCGTATATGGCATGAATAAAGTAAAGAATTTACCGCAGTTTCATAAAGATGAAATTCCAACTCTAGTACGTATTCTTCGTTTATGTCAAGAGATTGGTTGGTATGAAGAGGCAAATGCTTTTATGATAACCCAAGGGCTAGATGAATTTGTCCGAACTTCATTGGAGTATGAAACATGGGATCTTTTGACGAAAGCAGTTGCTTTAAACTATTTAATTATTAAATATCGTATTGGCGAATTAACAGCTGAGGATGTAGAAATTTGGGATCGAGTTAAATTTAGTGAGAAATGTATAACAGATTGCAAACATCTATTATCTCATAAAGAAGTATTTGAATTTACATTCTTTTATATGTGTAAGCGAGCGAAAACACTGTCAAAAGAGAAATTAAATAGTGATATGATGAGTCTGGCAATGTATTGTAATACTTTTGTGTATGATTTATATACACATGACTTATTACGAAAGTATCGTAAGTGTACAGACTTCCTATCATATTATGGACCTAGTCAAGCAGTTTTAGCTTGTCAAAGAGCTGTACTTTCACAAATTTCCGATCGATTAGACCCTTTAAAGACAACTCATGTAGATGATTATTTATATGTGATGAAAGAAATGATGGAGCATATGACGATAGGGGTAATGGATCGGTATGGTCATTTTATTGGAAAGCTACTATCATATGTACCATTTTTCGAAATGATCCAAGTTCCACAGCATGCATATTATTGTGAAGAATTACTGTATATTTGTAAGGGAATTGAATACAAAGAAGAAATACTACGCAATTATATATTTATACAATTACATGATTGTTTACCATCATTCTTTAAACTATTTCTTAAAAATAAGCGTTATGCAACGATTCATGATATTCTTTTCTATTGGTGCGACGATGAACAAAGAATGAGCTTAGAGAAAAAATATAATCTTAGTTTCATTTATGAAAAATATGCTTGTGGATAAACCATATTTTACATATTAAAAATTAATATAAATTAAAAAGGATCTCAAGTTTATGTGAGATCCTTTTTTTGTTAGTAAAGCAAGGAGAAAGTAACTAAGATAAGAAATAACATTCCATAAAGGAGAAATTGTGCAGTATAACTTCCTTGTATACCAAAAAAAGTATTCATTTTTTCATATAAATTCAATATATATTTCATTGGATTATCTTTGAAAGATTGGTACACAGTGTCTCCTCTTTCTAAGCTTCTTGTTCATGTTTTTGGTTATTAGGAACATGAACGTATCTAGCTATGAATAATAAAACACCTATAAAGAATACAGGAAGTACGGTAGATAAATAAAAACCATTACTAATTATATTTGTTATAAGAGCACTTAAAAGAAAAATTACATTATAAATATGGGCAATTTTTTGTTTTAGCCGCATTTGTAATGCTTCCATAATGATTTCTAAAGCAACAAAAGCAATAATAATAGATAAAAATACAGTGTTCGTATTATAAATGATTAAACAATAGATTAAACCTAAAAAGGCCAGGTATTCAATAAAGAGAGGTATATTGCGTGGCATATAATTTACCTAACTAAATATGGCAGTGGGTTTACTGCATTTGTTTTTTCAAAATTCCATTCCCCATTATGTAATTCAAAATGGAGATGTTGCCCGTATGAATGACCTGTGTTTCCCATATGACCTACTAATTGTCCAGTTTGTACTTGATCACCAGCTTGTACAGTGCGATCCTTCATATGAGCATAAACTGTTGTATATAATTTCCCATTTATTTGATGGGCGATGAACACGACATTGCCGTAGCTAGCCGAATAATAAGATTTCACAACCTTACCTGCAGCAGCAGCTTGAATAGAGACATTTCCTTGTGCTGCTATATCTATCCCATAATGCATTTGCTCCCAGCGCATATCAAAAGTGGAGCTGATTTTCCCTTGAGTAGGGAATTTGAAAACTGCTGGAATTGATGCAGGTGGAGCTGTTTTAGCGTGTGCTTGATTTTGATTTTGCACTACATAGTGTTTTGCTACATATCCGTATCCTGTGCCAAAACGAATTTTATACCAAGTACCCACCGTTTCTACTACTTGTACTTGTGTACCATTTTGTAATGAGCCAAGTAGAGTGCCACTTGTGCTAGCATTGCTACGTACATTTAATTTTGGTGTTGCAACAGTATACGAAGGAGAACCTTGTACTGTTACACCTTTTACTAGAGGTGTGGATCCATTAGATACAAATGTTTTTTGTACGTAACCAATTTGACCGTTATGTAATATTTTGTACCAATCTCCTTGTTCACCTTGAATGGTAATGAATTGACCATTTGGTAATATATCTAGAATAGAAGACTCTGTATTAGGTTCAGAACGAACGTTTAATGCGTTTGCATTTACGATATATTGAGACTTTGGTTGAACATTTTTTTTGAATAGAATTGCATCTTTTTTCATATAGCCTGTTTTGTTGCTAACAGATACTTTATACCAATCTTGAACTGTTTCAAGAATAGTAACCGGGCTATTAAATCGAATGGTATCAATTATTGCACTGTCTGTATGGCTATTTTGATGTAGTGCAACGTTGTCAATTTTTACATATCCAGTTTTTACTGTAGATGGTTGCTTAGCAGCCGCTGTTTGTATATCGGATTCTCCCATAGAAGGAAGTAAAGAAGCAATTGCGATAGTAGTTGCTGTTAAAGCTGTGGCTTTCATATTCATGTAATAAAGACCTCCTCTAGTTGTATAGTTGTAATTTTATTATAGTATAAAGATATAATATATTGGTCGTATTCACATAAATGTAATATGAAATCAATAAAAATAATGTCAGAAGAGAGATTCGTATATAAATATTGTATATATCATTTGTGAGATCGCATTTATATTTGTTTAACATGTTAAGAATTAATTCTCAATTAAGAAAATTAAAACAGTTGATGATGTCTTATGACGGTGTTATACTGACAGTGATAATTTTATAGTTTGCTAGGAGGGCTGGTGTTGCCAGCTGAGAGTAGGGCCGTAAGCCTTTGATCCTTTTTATTACCTGATCTAGATTATGCTAGCGTAGGGAAGCAATTCGGACATTAACAATGAGTCCCCGTTTCTTTGCGTATAGAAACGGGGCTTTTTTATTTGAAAATTTCATATTAACACCACTAGGGGTGCTTTTCGTGCTGAGAGAGGAATAATCCTTAACCCTTACAACACCTGATCTAGATAATACTAGCGAAGGGAAGTGGAACAACGAATAAATTATAATTTTATTTGCTGTAACCACTTCTTTTATACAGAAGTGGTTTTTTTATTGAGATAAATAGATATATAGGAAGGGGAATTATTAATGAAATTTTGTGAAAGATTATTTGATACGGTGCAGCCTGTTTGGGAGAAAAGTCATAATCATCCGTTTGTAGTAGGTATGGGGGATGGTACGTTGGAAAAAGACAAATTCCAGTACTATATTATTCAAGATTATTTATATTTGTTAGATTATGCAAAGCTATATGCAATTGGGGTTGTAAAGGCAACGAATCCACAAGTTATGGCAAAATTTGCAGAGCAAATTGATGGGATTTTAAATGGTGAAATGACGATTCATAAACAGTATGCAAAAAGACTTGGCATTTCTGTACAAGAGATGGAATCTGCGAAACCATCTGCTAAAAATTTAGCATATACAAATTACATGATGTCTGTATCTCAAAATGGCACAATTGCTGAATTAATATCAGCTTTACTTCCATGTATGTGGAGTTATTGGGAGATTGGAAAGCGTTTAAATGATATTCCTGGAGCAAGAGATCATGAGTTCTTTGGAGAGTGGATTCAAGGATATAGTTCTGAAGAATACGGTAACCTTTGTATTTGGTTAATAGATTTATTAAATGAATTGGCAGTTGGAAAGTCAGAGAAAGAGCTAGACCGATTAGAGGAGATTTTCTTATATTCCAGCCGATTTGAATATTTATTCTGGGATATGGCTTATCGTAAGGAGATGTGGGGTTTTGAGGAGCAAGAACATACTACAGTTTCATAATGTTTCCTTTCATTATGATGAGAAACCAATCATCAATGAATTAAATGCTTCTATACAAGATAAAGAGTTTGTAAGTATTATCGGACCGAGTGGATGCGGGAAAAGTACTTTATTTCGCCTTATTACAGGCTTAGAAGAGGCAAGTAATGGACAGATAGAGCTGACAGAAACAAAGAGTCATTCTGTAGGGTATATGCCCCAAAAAGATATGCTCTTGCCGTGGAGGACGATTATTGAGAATGCGGCCCTGCCGCTAGAGTGCCAAGGTGTGCAGAAGAAAGAAGCGCAAGTAAAAGCGAAAGAACTGTTACATAAATTTGGTTTACAAGGGTACGAGAAAAAATATCCGAAAGATTTATCTGGTGGTATGAGGCAACGCGTATCTTTTATCCGAACTTTATTAACAGGCGGGGAGATATTATTGTTAGATGAACCGTTTAGCGCATTGGACGCTTTAACGAAGGCATCTTTGCAAGAATGGTTGTTTGAACAATGGAAAGAGTGGGAAAAAACAATTTTATTTATCACTCATGATGTTGAAGAAGCATTGTTTCTTTCTAATCGAATTTTGGTTGTAGAAAATCAACCGATAGCAACTTTAACTGAGCGAATTGTGCCGCTTGATCGTAACCGAACAAGAAAAGATTTATATAAGCCTGAAGTGTTAGCGCTTAAAGAAGAGCTCCTTAGTATGTTACAAAGGCAGGTACTCGTATGATGAATCGCTTGAAGGAGTTATTACCTGCCCTTATATTAAGTGGAATTTTACTTGCTCTGTGGGAAGTAGGAGCAAGAATTGTAGATGAGATGTACATTTTGCCATCACCTTCTGCAATTGTAATGAAGATATGGGCGCTGAAAGATATATTATTTACGGTTCATTTACCTGCAACGTTATACGTCGTTTTAATAGGCGTTGTTATTTCTATCGTACTGGGCGTAGGGCTAGCAATGTTAATGAATGCGAGTACGTGGATGGAAAGAGCATTTTATCCGTTATTAGTTGCTTCACAAACAATCCCGATCACTGCGCTTGCACCGCTCTTCGTTTTATGGTTTGGATATACCATCTGGAGTAAGGTTGTTGTTACCGTTTTAATTACGTTTTTCCCAATTGCGGTCAATACGTATGATGGACTGCGCAGTACGAAAAAAGAATGGGAGGAGCTATTAGTTACATATGGTGCAACGAAAAAAGATGTTTTTCTAAAGCTAAAGTTGCCATCTGCTCTTCCTTACTTTTTTTCAGCGTTAAAAATTGCGATACCACTTAGCGTTATTGGGGCAGCGATTGGTGAATGGCTCGGTGCACAAGCTGGGCTTGGATATTTCAGTAAAAGAATGATGACGCAGTTAGACGGAGCTGGTGTATTTGCACCAATTGTATTGTTATCATTATTAGCTATTTTCTTCGTCATACTTGTTTCGATATTAGAAAAGAAATTTATTAGTTGGAGGAAACATTCATGAAATTATTAAAACGCATCTTTGTGTTTACATTATTAGTTGCAATTATTGCAGGATGTTCGAGTAACTCGGCATCAGATAAGAATAAATCAGAAAAAGAAATAACAGTAATGCTTGATTGGTACCCGAATGCGGTACATAGCTTTATTTATACGGCAATTGAAAAAGGATACTTTAAAGAAGAAGGAGTCAAGGTGAATATTAAATTCCCTTCTAATCCGACTGATCCATTAACGCTAGCGGCAGCAGGGAAAGTGACAGTTGGTTTGTATTATCAACCAGATGTTGTCATGGCAAAAGCAAATGAACAAATTCCAGTGAAATCAATTGGAGCTGTCGTACGTTCACCGTTAAATCATGTTGTATCACTGAAGTCAGCAGGCATTCAATCGCCAAAAGATTTAGAGGGGAAAACAGTTGGATATTCTGGAACACCTTTAAGTGAGATGTATTTAAAAACGATGGTAAAAGAAGCTGGTGGTAATCCAGATACAGTGAAAGTAGTCGATGTTGGCTTTGATTTAGTACCAGCATTAATTACGAAAAAAGTGGATGCGGTAACAGGGGCATACATTAACCATGAAGTACCTGTTATGCGTCATGAAGGTCATGAACCAGCATACTTTAATCCAGCAGATTATGGTGTACCGAACTATCATGAGCTTGTGTTTGTAACGGGTGATAAAACGTTGAAAAAAGATAAAGAAGCATTGCAAGCCTTTTTACGTGGGGCACAAAAAGGGTATGACTTTATGAAGAAAAACCCTGATGAAGCATTAAATATTTTATTAGATCATCAAGAAAAAGAAAACTTCCCGCTTGTACCAGAAGTTGAAAAAGAAAGCATGAAAATTTTATTAGAGAAGATGGAAACGAAAGATGAGCCATTCTTATCGGATTCAAAAGAGTCTTGGGAGAAACAAAACAAATGGTTGAAAGACAAAGGAATGACGAAAGAAATCGTACCAGCCGATGAATTATTTGAAAACATTTTAAAGTAGGCGAATGAATATGAAAAATGAGCTCCATGTAATCTCAAATGGCCATATGCCATTCGAAGAGTTAGTGAATGTAGCGATGCAAATTGAGAGTGAGATTGATTATTTGCATATTCGTGAGCGTGAGAAGAGTACGAAGGAATTGTATGAAGGTGTGGAAAGTCTTTTAAAAAAAGGCTTTCCGCCATCTAAGCTTGTTATAAATGATCGAATTGATATCGCCATTCTATTAAATATTCCTCGTGTTCAACTAGGATACAGAAGCGCAGATGTAAGGTTAGTGAAAGAAAAATTTTCTTATTTGCATGTCGGTTATTCAGTACATTCGCTAGATGAAGCGATAGTAGCATTTAAAAATGGAGCAGATTCACTCGTTTATGGTCATGTATTTCCGACAGATTGTAAAAAAGGTGTGCCAGCGAGAGGATTAGAAGAAATTGCTCATATGGCAAGTTGTTTATCCATACCAATAACTGCAATTGGTGGGATTACCCCTGAAAATACAGTTGATGTTCTTGCAAATGGTGTAAGTGGCATTGCTGTTATGTCCGGGATTATAAGCAGTAGTAATCCGTATAGCAAGGCGAAATCTTATAAGGAATCAATAAGAAAGTGGGCGGAAAAACATGTGTAAGAAGTATGATGTAGCGATTATTGGCGGAGGTGTAATTGGTAGTTCAGTTGCACACTTTCTAGCAGAAAGAGGGCATAAAGTAGCGATTGTAGAGAAGCAAAGAATCGCATCTGAAGCTTCGAAAGCAGCTGCTGGTTTGCTTGGTGTTCAGGCTGAATGGGATGCATATGATCCGTTGTTTGAGCTTGCTAGAGAAAGCCGTGCTATATTTCCACAACTTGCAGCAGTTTTACGTGAAAAAACAGGCATCGATATTGGGTATGAAGAAAAGGGCATTTATCGCATCGCTCAAAATGAAGATGAGAAGAAAAGAATTCTTCATATTATGGATTGGCAGCAGAAAACAGGTGAAGATTCCCGATTTCTAACGGGGGACCATTTACGGGAAAAAGAGCCGTTTCTTTCCGAGTCAATTATAGGAGCGGTATATTATCCGAAAGATGGTCACGTTATTGCACCAGAGCTTACGAAAGCATTCGCACACTCCGCGGCATTTTCTGGAGCTGACATATATGAACAAACAGAAGTGTTTGATATTCGTATTGAAAATAATAAAGTGACTGGAATTGTTACGAGCGAAGGTGTTATCACATGTGAAAAAGTTGTTATTGCGGGTGGTTCATGGAGTACGAAATTACTACATTATTTCCATAGTGATTGGGGCACGTATCCTGTGAAGGGTGAAGTTGTTGCAGTAAGAAGCAGGAAACCTCTGTTGAAATCTCCTATTTTCCAGGAGAGGTTTTATATTACGCCGAAGCGCGGTGGCCGTTATGTGATTGGGGCAACGATGAAGCCTCATACATTTAATAAATCTGTACAACCAGAAAGTATTACTTCCATATTAGAGCGTGCTTATACAATATTGCCTGCTTTAAAAGAAGCAGAATGGGAAAGTACGTGGGCTGGGTTAAGACCGCAGTCTAATCATGAAGCTCCTTATATGGGAGAGCATGAAGAAATAAAAGGTTTATATGCTTGTACTGGACATTATCGAAACGGCATTTTATTAAGTCCTGTTTCTGGTCAGTATATGGCTGATTTAATAGAAGGAAAGCAGGAGAATCACTTGCTAGATTCATTGCTTTCTAAAACGGTTTAGAAAGGGGATGGAAGTTTGAATTTAAAAATTAATGGTAACCAAATTGAAGTACCAGAGAGTATAAAAACAGTAGCTGGGCTACTTACACATTTAGAGTTAGATAACAGAATTGTTGTAGTAGAACGTAATAAAGATATTTTACAAAAAGATGATCATAACGATACATCTGTTTTTGATGGGGACCAAATTGAGATTGTAACTTTCGTAGGAGGCGGTTGATTATGTTAAACATTGGACAATTTTCATTTCATTCTAGACTTTTATTAGGAACAGGGAAATTCCCTGATTTTGATGTGCAGCAAAAGGCAATTGATGTTTCTGAGGCTGAGATTTTAACATTCGCAGTACGTCGTATGGATATATTCGATGCGAAGCAGCCTAATTTATTAGAGAAACTTGATGTGAAAAAATATACGTTATTACCGAATACAGCAGGAGCAAAAAATGCTGAAGAAGCTGTTCGTATTGCAAAATTAGCAAAAGCTTCTGGACTTTGTGACATGATAAAAGTAGAAGTTATTGGTGATGATAGAACGTTATTACCTGATCCAGTAGAAACGTTAAAGGCATCTGAAATGTTACTAGAAGAAGGATTTATCGTTCTACCATACACATCTGATGATGTTGTATTAGCTCATAAATTACAAGAACTTGGTGTACACGCGATTATGCCAGGAGCATCACCGATTGGTTCAGGGCTTGGTATTGTAAATCCATTAAATTTAAGTTTCATTATTGAACAAGCGACAGTACCAGTTATCGTTGACGCTGGTATTGGTAGTCCAGCTGATGCAGCATTTGCAATGGAATTAGGAGCAGATGGTGTGTTATTAAATACTGCAGTATCTGGAGCGAACGATCCTATTAAAATGGCATATGCAATGAAATTAGGTATTGAGGCAGGACGATTAGGGTTTGAAGCAGGTCGTATTGCACGTAAACGTTGTGCAACAGCAAGTAGTCCTTTAGAAGGAATGAGCGTAGTTGAATAATCGATATTCTCGCCAAGAGCTATTTTCTCCAATTGGGGAAGAAGGGCAACAAAAGATAAGGACAAAGCATGTACTTATTATCGGTGCAGGCGCATTAGGTAGTGCAAACGCAGAGATGTTTGTAAGAGCAGGCGTTGGTCAAGTAACAATTGTTGACCGTGATTATGTCGATTGGAGTAATTTGCAAAGACAACAATTGTATGCAGAGAGTGATGTAGAGAATAATCTTCCGAAGGCTGTAGCGGCAAAAAAACGTCTAGAAGAGGTTAATAGTGAAGTAAGAGTAGAAGCTCTCGTTCAGGATGTAACGGCTGAAGAGTTGGAAGAACTCGTTACAAATGTTGATGTAATCATCGATGCGACTGACAATTTTGAAACACGTTTCATTGTGAATGATATATCGCAAAAATATTCTATTCCATGGGTTTATGGGGCATGTGTAGGGAGTTACGGTCTTTCTTATACTATTCTTCCAGGAAAAACGCCATGTTTATCTTGTTTATTACAATCGATTCCGCTTGGCGGAGCGACATGTGATACAGCGGGGATTATATCGCCTGCTGTGTCTCTTGTCGTTTCTCATCAAGTAACGGAAACACTTAAACTGTTAGTAGAAGATTATGACTCGCTTCGAGATGGGCTTGTATCATTTGATGTATGGAAAAATGAATATTCATGTATGAATGTGCGAAAGCTTCGTAAACATAATTGTCTATCGTGTGGTGAACAGGCAGTATATCCATATTTAAATAAGGAAAACACTTCAAAAACAGCAGTGTTATGCGGGAGAAATACAGTTCAAATTAGACCACCTCATAAAGAGGAAATGGATTTTGAACAATATAAAAAATTGCTGAATGATCGCGTGAATGATTTGAATGTAAATCCATATTTATTATCATTTTCGGTTGAAGAAAAGAGATTAGTTGCTTTTAAAGATGGCCGTGTACTTGTACATGGCACGAAAGATATAAGCGAAGCGAAAACAATTTATCATCGCTATTTTGGGTAGAAAAGGATGAGTGGGATGAAAGTGAATAAAGCTTTAACAATTGCAGGGTCTGATAGCGGAGGCGGCGCTGGGATTCAGGCGGATTTAAAAACATTCCAAGAGCTTGGTGTGTATGGAATGACGGCTATTACAGCAATTACTGCTCAAAATACGCTTGGCGTTCAAGGGGTATATCCTGTTTCTTTAGAAGGGATTACGGAGCAGCTGAATTCAATTGGTACGGATTTAACGCCAGATGCTGTGAAACTGGGAATGTTATTTAGTAGTGAAATTATTCAAATTGTGGCAGAGCATATTAAGAAATTTGGCTGGAATAATATTGTGCTAGATCCTGTTATGATTGCTAAAGGCGGTGCGTCATTATTACAACAAGAAGCAGTACAAGCATTAAAAGAATATTTATTGCCAGTAGCAACTGTTGTCACACCGAATGTTCCTGAAGCAGAAGTGTTAACTGGAATGGAGATTCATAATGTAGAAGATAGTAAGGAAGCTGCAAAAGTATTGCATGAATTAGGGGCTAAATATGTGCTTATGAAGGGCGGACATGCAGAATATCAAGGTAATGAAGTAATTGATTTACTCTTTGATGGTGAGCAGTTTATTGAATTTAGAAGTGAACGAATTCCTTCGAAGCAAACGCACGGAAGTGGGTGTACATTTGCTTCAGCGGTTACAGCAGGACTTGCGAAAGGCTACTTGATGGAAGAGGCAGTTCAAGAAGCAAAACGATTTATTAGTATAGCAATTGAAGAGCCATTGAATATTGGAAGTGGTCATGGGCCGACGAATCATTTTGCATATAAATTGAATAAGACGCATGTATAAAGATACGAGAAGCCAGTTTGTTAACTGGCTTTTTTTGTGTTTACTTTTTCCAAATACAGGAGTAATATATCAGCCAGAATACATTTTTTGTAATACGCTGAGTCCAAATGTATGGAGCGGAGGAACCAATTTGTGCGTCGTCACTAGGGGTGAATCTTTCAATGTTGAAAGTAGGGCTACTCTCAAAGTCCGAATCCGACAGCTAACTTCGTAAGCGTCTTGAGAGAGGACGGTGCCATGATGGATACATCACTTCATCGGTCTGATTAGTATAGGAGAATATCAATCTATGTTTGAGTTCTTTTATGCTAAGGAGGATGAGGTACATGGAACTAACACTTATTTGTGTTGGAGAAAAAAACAAGGTAAAGAGTTTAAGAGAGCTAGTAGCATTTCAGCATGAGTTAATTATTTTTACAGCCAATGAAGAGATAGCGGCTGAAGTTAGAGAGTATGGGTTTGAATCAGCTTATAGCTGTAATAAGGAGAAGGATTTTACTAGTATTTTCACACGTATTAAGAAGGTGATTTTACTAGGGGATGAGCTTCCGATAGTTAGTTTCTTCACAGAACACATTCGTTTTTCTTTTCAAGCGCCTATTACTGTTGTTACAAAGAATAAACGCTATCCGGCCAGGTTCTATGAAACAATTGGAGCTAAATTTGTAGTGTTTACGAACTGTGATAATATTTCTTTTTTATTTTTTGAATAAGGTGGGGGAAATGAAGATGAAAGTGTTGTTACTAGGAGATATAGCGAATCGTTGGGCGATATCGGTAGAGAGAGTTCACGAATTGGTAGTGCTCGATCCTCTTTTTCCAGGTCCATATATTATATTACCATCAAAAGATGTTTTGTATTTAGAGGCGGATATTACCGAATATGAGCAGTTACATGCGGAATTATCACAAGTTTATATTCGAGGGAGAAATTTGCGTGGAGAATAAAGGTTGAATGAAAAAAGAGCGAATGCTGAGTGCAACAAGCTATGCACTTCATGTAATTCGCTCTTTTTATTTCGTATTTAAAAGATCATTTCTGTGAAAAAGAAAGGAAAGACGAGAAAACAGATGAAAAAATATTAATAACAACTAATGTAAACGCTTAAATAGATGGATATTTTCTTATTTTCAGTAATTTACCCCTTTACAAGTTAAATTTAGAGGAGTATATTTACTCTCATAAATCATTCGTAAAATTTCCAAAAAAAACCTAAAATCGCTGAGTTCCAGAAATGGAGCGGGGGAACCAATTTTGTGCATTGTCACTTGGGGTGAATCTTTCAATTTTGAAAGTAGGGCTACTCTTTAGGCCCGAATCCGACAGCTAACCTCGTAAGCGTTTAGAGAGGAGGTTTACTTTGTGTTGTTCGTTTCGAACACTAAGTAGAGCTTAGTGTTCTTTTTTTGATAACTAGATGGTAAAATTTAACAAAAGTGAGGGGTAGTTATGTTAGATGTTGTAATGATCGGTATTTTTGTTGGGTTAGTCGCATCGATGGCAAGTCTTGCAAGTTGGTCAGATAAAGTTGTGAAAGAAGGGAAGCAATCATGATGATTGCCTTATCGGTTATTGTTGCAGCGATTACGGTGTACTTAGTATACGCATTATTAAATCCAGAAAAGTTTTAATTAGGGGGAATCATTCATTATGATTTGGTTTGCAGTCGTTATTACAATGCTCTTGTTTATTTTAGTAGCAAAGCCAACGGGGATTTATTTAGAGAAAGCCTTTCAAGGTAGCAAGAAGCTAGATAAAGTATTCGGGCCTTTTGAGAAACTTATTTTTAAAATTACAGGTGTAAAAGGATACAATCAAACGTGGAAACAGTATGCATTATCATTAGTTCTACTCAATGGATTTATGATTGTCGTCGTATATTTCATTTTCAGATTACAAGGTGTATTGCCATTAAATCCAGCGCATATTGAAGGGATGGAGCCTACGCTCGCTTTTAATACAGCCATTAGTTTTATGGCTGATACAAACTTACAACATTACAGCGGTGAAAATGGTTTATCTTATTTATCACAATTAATCGGGATTACATTTTTAATGTTTGCGGCACCAGCAACGACGTTAGCCATCGTTATGGCATTTATAAGAGGGCTCGCTGGAAAAGAACTTGGTAATTTTTTCGTTGATTTTACGAGAGCGTTAACGAGAGTTTTTCTTCCTATCGCATTTATTGCGGCGTTAGTCTTTGTCGCACTTGGTGTACCACAAACGTTAGATGGGGCGGTTACAGCACAAACAATTGATGGTGCGAAGCAAAGTATTTTACGTGGTCCAGTTGCATCATTCGTTTCCATTAAGGAACTTGGAAATAACGGCGGAGGATTTTTCGGAGCAAACTCTACACATCCTTTCGAAAATCCAGGGCAAATGAGTAATATTTTGCAAATGATGCTTATGATGTTATTGCCAACAGCACTTCCATTTACGTACGGAAGAATGGTAGGAAATAAAAAACAAGGACGTATCCTTTTCGTTTCACTATTTATGGTGTTTTTACTCGGATTTATAACGATTACTACATCTGAATTAAATGGTAATCCGGCATTAAATGGAATGGGTATCGAACATGTACAAGGAAGTACAGAAGGAAAAGAAGTGCGATTTGGAACAGTATTTTCTTCACTATACGCAACAGTAACGACAGCTGCTGAAACAGGGGCCGTTAATACGATGCATGATACGTTAACACCAATTGGCGGATTAGTACCACTCGTAAATATGATGTTGAATACAGTATACGGTGGTGTTGGAGCGGGCTTTATTAATATTATTATGTATGCAATTATTGCAGTCTTTATATCTGGATTAATGGTCGGAAGGACACCAGAGTTTTTAGGTAAAAAGATTGAAGGTAAGGAAATGAAATTAATTGCAGTAACGATTCTATTTCATCCATTACTTATTTTAGGATTTTCAGCATTAGCTCTTTCAACAAGTTTAGGAACGGATGCGATTTCTCACTCCGGTTTTCACGGTTTAACGCAAGTTGTATATGAATACACATCGTCAGCTGCGAATAACGGATCTGGATTTGAAGGATTAGCAGATAATACACCGTTTTGGAATATTACGACTGGTTTAGTTATGTTTTTAGGACGTTATTTCAGTTTAATTACGATGCTAGCTGTGGCAGCTTCATTGAAAGAGAAGACGGTAGTACCAGAAACAGTCGGAACGTTCCGTACGGATAATGGTTTATTTGGAGGAATCTTTATTGGAACGATTGTAATTGTTGGTGCGTTAACATTTTTCCCGATGTTAGTACTCGGCCCAATTGCAGAATTTCTTACATTGAAGTAATGGAGGGTAAATGATGAGACCGGTAGTAGTAAAAGAAAAACAAGTAAATCAGTCACAAATACATGCTGTAGAAGATGAAGTTAGACAAGCGAAAACGATGGATCGTGATATCGTGACACATGCGATGAAACAATCCTTTGCGAAATTGAACCCGAAAGTAATGATAAAGAATCCGATTATGTTTGTTGTGGAAATTGGATTTATCATTACGTTAATTTTATCCTTTCTTCCAAGTATTTCTAGTAGTGTACCAGGATGGTTTAATATAACAGTTTCTCTTATTCTATTATTTACAGTTTTATTTGCTAACTTTGCAGAAGCGTTGGCTGAAGGTCGTGGTAAAGCGCAAGCCGATTCTTTAAAACAATCGAAGAAAGATGTGTTTGCAAACGTTGTAAAAGAAAATGGAGACATTGTTCAAGTTTCAGCAACTGATCTGAGAAAAGGTGACGTTGTTATTGTAAAACAAGGAGAAATGATTCCGAATGATGGTGAAGTAATTAAAGGATTAGCGTCTGTAGATGAATCTGCAATTACAGGGGAATCAGCTCCTGTAATAAAAGAGGCGGGTGGCGATTTTTGTTCAGTAACAGGCGGTACGATGGTCGTAAGTGATGAGATTACGATTGTAATTACGAGTAACCCTGGCGAATCATTTATTGATAAAATGATTTCTTTAGTAGAAGGAGCTGCGCGTCAAAAAACGCCGAATGAAATTGCCTTAAACACAGTATTAACGAGTTTAACTCTAATTTTCTTAATCGTCGTTGTGACGTTGCCGATTTTTACAAACTATTTAGGGTTTCAAATTGATACAGCTGTACTTGTAGCATTGTTAGTTTGTTTAATTCCAACGACAATTGGTGGGTTATTATCAGCGATTGGTATTGCTGGGATGGACCGCGTAACAAAGTTTAATGTATTAGCGATGTCAGGGAAAGCAGTAGAAGCTGCGGGCGATATTAATACGATTATTTTAGATAAAACAGGTACGATTACTTTCGGGAACCGGATGGCACATACACTGCTACCAGTAGGAAATGAAACGATTGAGCAAGTAGGAAAATGGGCTGCGATTAGCTCAGTTTTAGATGAAACACCAGAAGGTCGATCTGTTATAGAATATGTACAAACGAAATCTATATCATATAATAGAGAAATTGCAGAACAAGGTGAATTTGTTCCATTTAAAGCAGAAACAAGAATGAGCGGTGTTGATTTACAGGATGGAACGAAAGTGAGAAAAGGTGCTGTTGGTGCCGTGATTGAATGGGTTCAATCGCAAGGCGGGATGATTCCAAAAGATATGAATCAAAAAGCAGATTTGATTTCAAAAGAAGGCGGAACACCACTTGTAGTTGCAGTAGACAATCGTATTTACGGTTTAATATATTTAAAGGATACAGTGAAACCTGGTATGCGTGAACGTTTTGAACAATTGCGCCAAATGGGGATTAAAACGGTTATGTGTACAGGTGATAATCCGTTAACAGCAGCAACAATTGCAAAGGAAGCAGGAGTAGATGAATTCGTTGCTGAGTGTAAACCAGAAGATAAAATTGCGGTTATTAAAGCAGAGCAAGACAAAGGGAAACTTGTAGCGATGACAGGTGATGGTACAAATGATGCCCCGGCATTAGCGCAGGCGGATGTTGGATTAGCGATGAATAGTGGTACGACAGCTGCGAAAGAAGCAGCGAATATGATTGATCTAGATTCGAATCCAACAAAAATCATTGAGGTTGTAGGAATTGGTAAGCAATTGTTAATGACGCGTGGTGCGTTAACAACGTTTAGTATTGCAAACGATATAGCAAAATACTTTGCAATCATTCCAGCGATGTTTACATTAGCAATTCCGCAAATGGAAGCATTGAACATTATGAAATTAACATCGCCACTTTCAGCGATTTTATCAGCATTAATATTTAATGCAGTTATTATTCCACTACTAATTCCGTTAGCGATGAAAGGTATTGCGTATAAACCGATGAGTTCTAATGCATTGCTTAGCCGAAACTTACTCATTTATGGGCTTGGTGGAGTTATCGTTCCATTCATTGGAATTAAAGCAATTGATATGATTGTCGGCTTGTTCATATAAGGAAGAGGGGAAAAAAGATGGCGAAAAAACAAAGTATACTTTCACCAATTATTCGTATTACTTTTACATTTCTAGTTTTGTGCGGCCTCGTATACCCGCTTATTGTAACTGGTATTGCGCAAGCGGTAATGAAGGATAATGCGGATGGAAGTCTTATATATAATGATAAAGATGAAGTAGTTGGTTCAAAATTAATCGGTCAAAATTTCACAGATCCACGTTATTTTCATGGACGTGTCTCTAGTATAGAATATAAAGCAGAAGCATCTGGTTCAAATAACTATGCACCGTCTAATCCAGATTTAGCAAAACGAGTTGAGAAAAGTATTGATGACTGGAAGAAACAAAACCGGGCCATTCCAGTTACAGAAGTACCAATAGATTTAGTGACGAATTCAGGTTCAGGGCTTGATCCTGACATTAGTCCGAAGGCGGCTTCTGTACAGGTAGATCGCATCTCGAAATTAACGAATATTCCGAAAGAAAAGCTAGATCAATTGATTAAGGATCAAACAGAAGGAGCTGCACTCGGTTTATTTGGAGAGGATCGTGTAAACGTCTTAAAGCTAAATTTGGAATTGCAGAAATTAATGAAATAGTAACAGTGCTACCTCAATCTAACGGATTGAGGTAGCGTTGTTTCGAAAGAAAGGTTGTGAGTGTTTTGTATGCGGATGACTATAAACCGACGTTTCAAAGGCGAACGCCAGAAGAGTATTTAGAATATATTCGGCAGCAAAATCGCGGAAAGTTAAAGCTATACGTAGGGGCTGCACCTGGAGTTGGGAAAAGTTATAAAATGCTATTTGATGCAAGAGAGATGAAAAAAGACGGTATTGATATTGTAGTTGGTTTAATTGAAACACACGGTAGAAAAGAGACGGAAGAAGCAATTGCTGATTTAGAAAAAGTTCCTTTAAAAGAAATAGATTATAAAGGGAAAGTATTTTATGAACTTGATGTAGAAGAAATTATAAAGCGGGCACCACAAATTGTTGTTGTGGATGAACTTGCGCATAGTAATATTCCCGGATCGAAAAATAAGAAACGTTACATGGATGTGCAGGAATTGTTAGATGCCGGTATATCTGTATTATCAGCGTTTAATATTCAACATTTAGAAAGCGTTCATGATATTGTAGCTCAAATTACGAATGTCAAAGTACGAGAGCGTATTCCAGACTTTATTTTACAAAAAGCAAATGAAATTCAGCTTGTTGATGCAACACCTGAGGTACTCCGGAAGAGATTAATAGATGGAAAGATATATAAGGAAGAAAAAATTCAACAAAGCTTACAAAACTTCTTTACGATAAATAATTTAGGGGCATTAAGAGAGTTATCACTTCGAGAAGTTGCAGATGATATGGATGAGAAAATTAGCCAAACAGTAATAGAACCGATCGGTGTGAAAGAAAAAATTCTCGTTTGTGTACAATACAGTTCAACAGCAGAGAAATTAATACGGAGAGGTTGGCGCATGGCTGATCGGCTAAATGCTGAATTGTATGTGTTAAACGTTGAAAGAGAAAATATAGATTCTATTTCAGCAGGCAAAAAGCAAACGATTGAAGAATGGAAATCGCTAACGAATCAATTTGATGCGAGCTTTGTATTAGAAGAAGCAAAGGGAAGAAAGCCCGCTGATGTTATTATCGAAGTTGCAAAAAGACTACAGGTGACACAAGTTTTACTTGGGCAATCGGCGAGAACACGGTGGGAAGAAATACGAAAAGGTTCTATTGTAAATGAAATTATGAGACAAACGAAGTATATTGATATTCATATCGTTGCTGATCAAAGAGCTTAAGAGACCATCTATAGGTCTCTTAAGCTCTTTGTGCAGCATGGGAATGTAGCATTTTCATTGCGTGTAAAACTATAAGTAGAAATATAATTGCCCCTAGGAAGAAAATCCAAAAGTAATTTTGATTAAATAAAAGAAACCCACCTACAATAGGCCCTGTACCCATACCAAGATAGCGAATGAAGTTGTACATACCGATGGCAGTTGCGCGTTCTTGTACGAATTCTTCCGTTAATAAAGTAGTGTGAGTCGGCATAGAAAGTCCCATACTAAAACCGTATAAAGAGGTAACGATAATTACGGATGGGATATTGATGCTATATGTGAAAGAGAATAAAGTGACACATATAATGTTGAAGAAACTAGTGATGAATAAAGCCTGCTATGTTGTGAAATGTTTTTGCAAAAATTTGTAGCAATAGCTTCCTAACATAAGAGAAAGGGACATCGGTACAAACATAAGACCAATTTCGCTTGCGCTTAGATGAAATATATTTGTTAATATGCTAGGTAAAAAAACGAGGAAACAGAAATATATACAAAATTGAATAAAGCCAATAAGTGTAATGGAAAATCCAGTTTTATTTTTTAAGATAAGCCAGTAATTCTTTTTTGCTTTAGGTTTCTCAATTACATTTGGTTTTGTTTCTGGAAGTAGTGAAATGTTTATAATTAATAAGATGATGCCAATTGTAGATAAAAAAAGAAATACAGATAATTGGCCATTTATACTGCCGAGATAGCCACCTATGAGAGGACCGATTGCAGGTGCGAGAGCAAGTAACATTTGATAAAGGCTCATCGCTTCTCCGCGTTCTTTTCCTTCAAATAAATCACCGATAATCGTTGCTGCAACTACAGGTATAGCCGCTATTCCTATAGCTTGAACAGCTCTAAAAAATAGAAATAAGTAAATGTTTGGTGAGAAAGCACAACCAATTGAGCCGATTGTACTAATGATTAAACTAGGGATAAGGACAGATTTTCTTCCCTTTGTATCAATTAAAGGTCCGTATATGAGCTGCATAACCGCAAGAACGAATGTGAAAAGTGAAACGGTTAAATTTACAAGATAAAGAGAAGTATGAAACGAATTTTGAATCATCGGCAAGATAGGTGTATAAATATTTTGAGCGAAGGAACCGAGTAAGGCACTCATACAGACAACATATAAAATGAAATTCAGTTTGGTTTTTTCCATAATGTTAACCTCCTTGTCATTTGGTTTCCTTGGAAACTAAATTAATTTTAACATGATTTTCTCACTTGTAAAGATGAAAAAATGATTTTAAAATGGTATATAGTTAAATTGTTTCTTTGGAAACTTAGGAGGCGAATGGATTGGAACGTACAGCGAAACAAATGGAAATACTTTCGGATATTCGTACACTTTTTCATAAAAAAGAAGAGCATTTGAAAGAAAATAATGAGAAGTTTCTTCGTGAGACAGGTGTAAGTGGTATGTCTTTATCTGAGTTACATGTTATCGAGTGTATCGGAAAAAATGGTCTGATGAATGTAACTGCTATTGCAACAGAAATGGGAATGACGAAAGGCGCAATCTCTAAAATTTGTACAAAGTTGTTTCAAAAGCAATTCATTGAGAAAATGCAAATGTTAGATAATCAAAAAGAAATTTTCTTCCGCTTAACGGAAAGAGGAAATGAAATATATAAAGCTCATGAAAAATTGCATAAACAAGCTGAAGAAAAGTGGCTGTTACTTTTAGATGGATATACGAAAGAAGAGCAAGATTTTATTCAAAGGTTTATAAAGGATGTCTCTGGTCATTTGGAAATATAATTGGAAGAAAAACCCCCTCCATTTCAAGCCTTTTCAATATAATTTCTGAAAGAACTCATATATAATAGAAAAAGATACTTAACATAGTGAATAATTAAAGAGTCAATATATATAAAGAGGAGAGAATAACATGCTTGAAAATACGGGGTTAGTATTAGAAGGCGGCGGTATGCGTGGTGTATATACGGGCGGGATATTAGAATATTTTATGGAACAAGATTTATATTTTCCATATGTAATTGGTGTATCAGCTGGTGCTTGTCATGCAGCGTCGTATCTTTCCAGACAAAGAAATAGAAATAAAACAGTAAATATTGATTATGCATCACATCCGCAGTATTTATCGTATAAAAACTTGTGGAAAAAACGTCAGCTATTTGATATGGAATTCATTTTTCATGAAATTCCAGAAAAGCATGTACCGTTTGATTTTGAAACATACTTTAATAGTCCAGAGCGTTTCCTTGTAGGAACAACTGATTGTGAAACAGGACAGTCTGTTTATTTTGAAAAAGAGGGAACGAATGATGATGCACTAAATTTATTGCAAGCATCTAGTTCATTACCTTTCATTGCACCGGCAGTAAACTACCGAGGTAAGCAATTGTTAGATGGCGGGATTTCAGATCCGATTCCAGTTCGTAAAGCAAAGGAAGATGGATTTAAAAAATCAGTCGTTATTTTGACGAGAAATCATGGTTACGCGAAGAAAAAATCAAAATTTGGTTGGATTGCAGCAAAGGCTTATAAGAAGTATCCAAACCTTGTAAATACGATGCTGAATCGTTATGAAGTGTATAATGAAACACTTCACTACATTGAAAAAGAAGAGCAAGCTGGTAATTTATTTGTTATTCGCCCAGAAGTGCCGCTTCAAGTAGATCGTATGGAAAAGGATACGGCTAAATTACAAAGTTTATATGAGCAAGGCTATGAAGATGCAAAGAGACAATTTGCAGATTTACAGGCGTTTTTGCAAAAATAATAATTAGGCTGTGGAGAAGGAGTTCTCTGCAGCCTTTTTTATTATTGGTTTCAATACCGAATGTTGGTTATATACATTTTGGGATTATGGTATAATATGGATAAAAGTATGTAGAGAGGTGATACATATGGAAAATGTATATAAAGGGCTTAGACATACTGGATTTACAATGTTGCTTATTTTTGGTGGCGTATTTCTACTGCGCTGGTTCATTCATGATGAAATGTTATTAGATCAGCTTATTGGTTTTAGTATAGGAATGGTAATGGTTATTTCATCAGTGTTCATTCAAAAGTATAGTAAAGAATTGCAGGTAAATGAGAAATATTAAAGGTTTCTAACCTCTTTTAAGTAGTTTGGTCGTAGAGGAGGCTTTCATATGACTTTTTTATTTGCGGTATATTTTGTTTTTATTATGACATTGTTAATTACATTTCTTCTTTCTAAAAGATCATTTGAGAAGCCTTTTATTAAATATATACCAGCGTTCATATTGTTTATTTTGGCTTTCATTTCTTCTATTATTTTTATATTTAATAACGGAATGGGAGAGCTTATGATAGCAATCTTCTTAGGTGTTACAGCAATAGCGAACGGTCTTTTGCTTTTTGCGTTGAAAGTAGTTCGTGTGATTGTTGCAAAAGGAAAGTAGCGCATCGGAATTCGATGCGCTACTTTTTTATTTACGCTTCTTTTTAATAAATGAAAAGGCTAAAGCTGCAATTAAAATACTGCCTTTAATGATATCTTGCGCATAATAAGGAACGTTCATCATTGTAAGGCCGTTTAATATGATTCCAATTAATACGGAACCAAGAAATGTTCCGATGACATTTGGTTTCTTAGCACCGAACATTGCATAACCGATATAGGCAGCTGCAACTGCATCCATTAATAATGGGGCGCCAGCTGAAACTTGTCCTGTTCCAACGCGGCTACATAGAATAATACCGCCAATAGAGGCAAGTAAACCGCTAATCATATAAGCATATACACGGTAACGATCAGTAGGAATACCAGCTAGTCTAGCAGCTTCTCGATTCCCACCTGTCATATAAAAGAAACGACCGTACGTTGTTTTTTCTAAAAATACATATGCAATTAAAACGACGATAAGCATGATAATGACAGGGACTGGAATTCCTAACACAGAACCTTGACCGATAAATAAAAAGGATGGAATAAAATGTCCTTTGGCACCAGACATTCCTTCATAAATAGAAGATCCTTTTGAAAATGTTAAGTGTAGTCCGTTCACGATATACATGATACTTAATGTAGCTAGTAAATCTGGTAGTTTAATTCGGATAACGAGTAGTGCATTTAATAATCCAACTAATAGCCCACAAAGAATAGGAACAAGGAGTGTGACTAATAGTTCTTGTCGATATAAAATGAGACAGGAAGCAGCGGCAATGGTTGCTAAACTAGCGGTAGAGCCGACTGATAAATCAAATCCATCTACAATTAATGTAAAGGTAACACCAATTGCAAGTAACGTTACGATAGAAATGGAACGTAAAATATCACTAATATTGTTGTATGTTAAAAAAGAATCGTTGACGATAGAGAAGAAAATTGTAACACCTATAATGATAGCAATCGTACTAAATTGATAAAAAAGATGAGTAGGTAAATATAGTTTCTTAGTTTTTGTTTTATGAACGAGATTCAATGGAATAACTCCCTTCAGATAAATGTAAAAGCTGTTCAGGAGATAGTTCGTCTGGTAAGTATTCACCTACAAATTCTCCGTTTGCGAGTATAAGAATGCGATCAGCGATATGTAGTGCTTCATCTTGTTCTCCTGTGAAGTAAATTACGGAACTTCCGTTTTCAGTAATGTTACGAATGAATTGAAAAATGTCTTGTTTTGCAGCTATGTCTACACCTTTAGTTGGCTCGTCCAAAAGAAATAGATTCGGTTTGAATCCATGCCACTTTGCAATGGAGACTTTTTGCTGGTTTCCACCGCTAAGTGAATGAATAAATGCTTTTGGATCATTGGGTGAAATGCTGAAAGAAGAAATTGCTGTAGTAGCATTATTTACTTCGGTTTGCTTTCGTCTCCAACCTGATTGGTGTAAATTAGTGTGGCTTATAATATCTTCCGAAAGAAATACGCCTTGTTTTCTTCTTTCCTCTGGTACAAGTGCGATCTTTGCTTTAATCGCATCTCGCGGTGTTTTAATTGTTATTGTTTGACCATCTATTTCTGCGTGATAAGTATGACGAGTACCAAATAACGTTTCAGCAAGTGTTGTTTTGCCACTGCCAATTAATCCGTATATCACAACAGTTTCACCTTTCCGTACGGTGAGAGAAAGGGGAGAATGGTCTTTGTGTAATGGAAGTTCTTGTACTTTAAATAATTCTTCGCTCCCTCGTTTTGGCGCTGTATTAATAGGAAGTGTAAGTTGTTTTCCAGTCATCGCTTCCACAATTTGTTGATCTGTAACCTTTGTGATCGCTTCAGAAAGTGCAACTTTACCGTTATGTAATACGGTTACATCATCCGCGAAATTTCGAATCTCTGATAAACGATGAGAAATTAAGATGATGCCAATTCCTTTCAATGTTAAATCTTTTAATAGTTGCCCGAAGGTTTCAACTTCTTTTGGTCCAAGAGAAGAAGTAGGCTCATCTAATAAAAGATAATTTGTATTGTTGGATAAAGCTCTTGCGATAAGAAGCAATTGTTTTTCATGTAATGAGCAGTTTGAAACATCTTCCGAAACATTTAAATCAGCCTGTACAGTTTGCAAATGTTGTTTAGCGAGTGAGACTAATTTTGACTTTGAAAATAGTACTTTATTTTGCATTGCTAAATGATCGATTAGTACATTTTCTAATACAGATAATCCAGGAATAAGTCCGTGATCCACTTCTTGTGTTACGAAAGAAATACCATGTTTTTTTGCATCGCGTGGTGAAGTAAAGGAAATAGACTGATTATCAATTTTTATATTCCCAGCAACTGGTTGAATTTCACCAGTTGCTATTTTTAGTAAAGTACTTTTTCCTGCACCATTCATTCCTAGTAAAGCGTGAACTTTTCCTTTTTGTATGTTAATAGAAACATTTTCTAGTACAGGGGTAGAGATGTGATAAGAATGTGTAATGTTTTGAAGAGAGAATGTCATCATTTTTTCTCCTTCTCTAATTTTTTCATCCAAGGTGAATATGCATCTTTCGAGTCTCCCCAACCGTTTATATGTTTTGATAATTGATCCATCGTTATATTTTCTTGTGGCAAACTATTTTTCTTTACTAAATAAGGTTCTAGTGAATAAATATCTGGCGTTTGTTCACCAGCGATTTTCTTGTATAAGAAACGCACTTGAACTTTACCGACTTCAGCTGGATCGGTTGCAGCCGTAGCAGTCCAAGGTGAATTTTCTTTTTGCATGAGTTGTAAATCTTCATTACTTAAGTCAATGCTGTATACTTTTATATCTGTACGACCAGCTTGTTCGAGTGCTTTGACGGCCCCCTTAGCAAACTCATCCCACGAAGCGAAAATAGCTTGTAAATCACCTTTTTTCGGATATTTTTTTAGTAAAGCCTCTACTTGTGTTTGCGTATCAAGTGGTGTGTTATTACTAGCGGTACCAAAGCGTGCAACTTCTTTTATATTTGGATAACGTTTATAAAAAGCATCAATGATAACATTGCGACGTTCCATTGGAGCAAATCCGCCAACCCATACGACGGCGATATTCCCTTGTCCATTCAGATCTTCCGCTAACGTTTTTAATGATTTCCATGCAAGACTATAGTCATCTTGATCAATAATCGTTACGCCTGGTAAGCGTAGGTCGTTATCAAATGCAACTACAGGAATATTCGCTTGTAATGCTTTTTCTACTCCGGGTTTTAGTGCTTCAGAGCGACCGTGATCAATTAAAATACCATCAACTTTTGAATTAATAGCAGTATCTAGATTTGCTGCCATTTTTGCTAAATCATTATCAGAATTGTAGACTTGCACACTGCCGCCGAATAGCTCGACTTGTTTTTTGACACCCTCAATATATTGAGAGGAAAAAGTTCCGATGGACATTTGCATAATTAATGCGATTTTTAATGGCTTTTTTACTTGGCTTGGAATTTCTGTTTGTAAATGATTTGCTGCTGTAGTAGTTTCTTTCTTCACCGTTTGTTGCTTTTGTGAAGAGATAGCATCTTGTTCATTTGTGCAAGCTGTTAATGCGAGTAAGAGAATAATGAGTACGGTGGAACATAATTTTTTCATGAAAAAATCCCTCCTAAATTAAGAAAAGAGAGGAGGGAGTGAAAATAAAAACGTCTTTTCATATAGAAAAGACGTCTTATCATATTACTCTTATCTTTCAACACAATGTGTTGTAAGAATTAGCACCGTGCCCATAAATGGGTCGGTTGCCGGGCTTCGTAGGGCTCATCCCTCCACCTGCTCTTGATAAGACATCGGATATTTAACTATTTCGAATTATTCCATAAGTGTATGCTGTTGTCAAATGTTTTTTTGTAAATAAAAAATCCCTCTTTACGAGGGATTTTAATGTGGTAAGAAAACTAATTGATAAGCGAACAAGATCCCGAATAAATACACAAGTGGGTGAACAGCACGGAATTGTCCTTTTGCCACTTTCATAAGTGGGTATGAAATAAATCCAAGTGCAATACCTGTTGAGATACTTGATGTAAGTGGCATGCTTAAGATTACTAAAAATGCTGGGAATGCTTCATCGAATGTATCCCAATCGATGTGGCGAACTGAGCCCATCATAAGACTACCAACGATAATTAGTGATGGTGCTGTAATAGCTGAAACGCCAGAAACAGCGCTCACTAACGGTCCGAAGAATGCTGCTAATGCAAATAGAACAGCTACTGTAACAGTTGTTAAACCAGTACGACCACCAGCTGCAACACCAGCAGATGATTCAATGTAAGCTGTTGATGGTGTTGTTCCGAACATAGCTCCAATTGTTGCTGAGAATGAGTCAGATAGAAGAGCTCGTCCTGCTTTTGGAAGCTTTCCATCTTTTATAAATCCACCTTGTTGTGCTACACCAAGTAATGTTCCAGTTGTATCAAATAGTGTAACAAGGAAGAATGAGAACACAACGCCGTATAATCCGTAGTTAATTACATCAGATACAGCAGTAATTGGATTTGAAACGATAATTCCTTCTGGTAATCCAGGCATTGATGTAACGCCGCTTGAGAATGTTAATTGACCTGTGAAGTAAGCAATAATACCAGTTAATAACATTCCGATAAA
Organism: Bacillus sp. MYb56; assembly: GCF_002976445.1. Classification (NCBI taxonomy): domain Bacteria; kingdom Bacillati; phylum Bacillota; class Bacilli; order Caryophanales; family Bacillaceae; genus Bacillus; species Bacillus sp. MYb56. Next base: position 123,615 of record NZ_PCOH01000012.1, on the reverse strand, counting down.
TAGTGCCCCGTTTATATTTAAAGACATAAGGATAATTGTAATTCCAAGGCCAGCTAATGCTAGTAGAACTGGAGCAGAGTGAAGGTCGCCAAGCCCAACTAAGTTTGCATCATTTTTTGTAACAATTCCCGTTAAGCGCAAACCGATAAAAGCAATAAAAAGACCGATACCAGCAGTAAGTGCATGTTTTAAGTTCTCAGGAATTACTTCCATTAATTTCGTACGGAAAGATGTGAATGATAACAAAATTAAAATCATACCTGCTACGAATACAGCAGAGAATGCAATTGCGAAAGTCATGCCTTCATGGGCTTTTACAACAGAATAAGAGAAGTAAGCATTTAATCCCATACCTGGTGCAATTGCGATTGGTAAATTAGTAAAGATCGCCATAAATAATGTTCCGACAACAGCAGCGATAATTGTAGCTGTAAATGCTTGTTCAAACGGAACACCTGCATCCCCAAGGATGACAGGGTTTACGACAATGATATATGCCATTGTTAAAAAGGTAATAATACCTGCCATAATTTCAGTTTTAATAGAAGTTTTATGTTTTGAAAGGTTAAACATATAAACATCCTTTCTTTTTACGAATAATTTTCACAACAGTTATATATAATATTCGTTTTTTAACTATTTTGCAATAGTTTTGCATAAAAACTTTAGAACAACTCATATTTTATGTCGTAAATTCGAATATTAATCGTAAAACTGTGTGTGCATTGCGGTTCTTTAATGTGTAAGTAGTTTTTTTTATTGTGCGCATTATAAGGGGAAAGGAGTTGAAGGAAGTTATGCCGCAGCAAAAAAACTTTTTAACAATGCCAGCACAACATCAAAATAAACAACCTGGTATTGAATCGTTAATGAATCCTCTTCCAAAGTTTGAAGATCCAAATTATAAAGGAAGTGAAAAGTTAAAAGGAAAGAATGTATTAATTACAGGAGGAGATAGCGGGATTGGAAGAGCTGTTTCTATCGCTTTTGCAAAAGAGGGAGCAAATATTGCGATTGCTTATTTAGATGAGGACGAAGATGCAACTGAGACGAAACAACTTGTGGAAAAAGAAGGCGTGAATTGTGTATTATTGCCGGGAGATTTGAGTAATGAACAACATTGTAAAGAGATTGTAGAAGAGACCGCCCAGCAGCTAGGGGGGCTAAATGTTCTTGTGAATAACGTCGCACAGCAATATCCGCAGCAAGGACTAGAGTATATTACAGCGGAACAGCTAGAAAAAACGTTCCGTATTAATATTTTTTCTTATTTTCATGTTACAAAAGCAGCCCTCTCTCATTTAAAGCAAGGGGATGTAATTATAAACACGGCATCTATCGTTGCGTATGAAGGAAATGAAACGTTGATTGATTATTCTGCAACGAAAGGAGCGATTGTCGCTTTTACAAGATCGCTATCTCAGTCGTTAGTACAAAAGGGAATTCGTGTAAATGGTGTTGCACCAGGCCCAATTTGGACACCGCTTATTCCATCCAGTTTTGATGAGAAAAAAGTATCACAGTTTGGGAGTAATGTTCCTATGCAAAGGCCTGGTCAGCCGTATGAATTAGCGCCTGCATATGTATATTTAGCGTCTAGTGATTCGGCATATGTAACGGGACAGATGATGCATGTAAATGGTGGAGTAATTGTGAATGGATAGTTTTCATTTATAAGAGCAAAGTAAAGTTAATTGTATTTATCCCGCTATTTGCGGGCAGTAAGACTCCTACCTAACAATTCGGTGAATACAAGGAAGTTAGGTGGGAGATAAATGTCCGTAAATGCTCGATTGGTGAAGGCTAATCCTCAGTGGGGATGGACAAAATCCCCCAACGAGTAAAGTTTCACTTTATTATGATGTTAGTGCTAGGGAGGATTTAGATGAAGAAAGTATGGTTTATCGTAATCCTATTTTTCTGCCTGCCAGCTAGCGTTTTTGCTAATACAGATCATTTAATATTAGTTAACCTTACGACGAATCAGCTGTCTTTTTTTGAAGATGGAAACTATACTAAGACATTTCCGATAACGACAGGAAAAGACAGGACCCCGACGCCTGAGGGTAATTTTTGTATTATAACTAAATATAAAAATAAAGAATACCATCGTAAAAAAATAGCTGGGGGTGCTCCGAATAACCCTCTCGGTACGAGGTGGTTAGGTCTAGATAAAAAGGAATATGCAATTCATGGAACAAATCGGGAATGGACGATTGGAAGCAGGGAGTCGAATGGTTGTATTCGCATGCACGATCGGGACATACAATGGTTATACGACCGGGTACAATTACAGACGAAAGTAATTATTTCTCGTTTTCATACGAGTCCCGAATATGAAGCGTATAAGCTTGGTTATCGGGTTGTGAGTTGGAATGGTCGTAAAGTAGAAGAAGAACAAATTGGAATGCTTACGTTAGTAGATCGTGTAAATATATATTGGCAAGAACCAAATGGACAATTGACGAAAGTAAAAACGGTATTGCCAAATGAAAAATATACAGTGTATTCAAAACGAAAAGATGGAACCTATTATATAGGAAACAATTTGTATATTGTAGATGTAACGGGAGAAAAAATTCGTTATGAGCAATTACCTTATTCGATTTTAAGTAACATATATAAAAGGAAATATAATGTTCCATAATAGCTACCGTGTATAGGCGGTAGCTTATTTGTGATGAAGTTTAGTTGGTTTTAATGATTTCATACCAATCGCGCGCCTGTAAATAGTGAGATAAAAAAATTGAAACAGCAACTATTATGTTTTGCTGAATATAATACAGTACAGACTGGGGGGCGGTCACATTATGAAAAGTGAATTTGCATTTAAAATTTTCTTAATCACGACTTGTTTATTTATCGTGTATTTATATGCGTTACTCGTCTTCTCCTTTTATGTTCCATATATTGATTTAATATTGTTCGTTGGATTTATTTGGGCATTTGTTAAAGCGAGGGAAGGGGAGAAGAGTGTATATCGGCGCATTACTTTATGCGGGACGGTCCTTCTCGTTATTTTGTACTTTTTTATGATGCATGATGTTTGGAGAGGAATGTAAAAAAGCATACGACTAATCGTATGCTTTTACGTTTAATATTTCGGTTTAAATGTATGACAACACGTTTCTACACTCGTTGTTACAGAACTTTCAAGCGTCTCGTTTGTTAAAGTAGCGTTTGTATATGAACTGTTTTCAATTTGACCTGCTTCTTGTGCATCAGGTTGAACAACGATTGCACTTGCTTGACAAAGGTTACCTTGTCCCCAAAATGAGCAATTGGAAACAGAGCATTTCACTTCTGGCATAAAACCCCCTCCTCATACATTAGTGTGGGATTTTACGCCCATTTCATGTATAGAAGGAGTTTCCTTTTCTTATTATTTTTTCGTTTGCTCAAGCCACTCTTTTAATTTGTCTTCCGGTTGTTCGCCGCTAATACGGCTCACTTCTTTACCGTCTTTAAAATGAATGATTGTTGGAGTTCCTTTAATTTTATATTCATCCCAAGGAGCATCTAATTTTTCAATATCCATAACTTTCATATCAACATTCAAGTCTTTAGCCATTGGTACTACGATAGGAGATAATTTTTGGCAATGAACGCAAGATGTTTGATAAAAGTATACTGTTTCTTCTTTTTTCTCTTTTAAATTCTTTTGGAGATCTGAAAGAGAGATTTTATTTGTGTAGTAGTCAGAACCATCTGTTTGACTAGTAGCATTATCAATTTTTTGGCTTGTTGAAGCATTTTTTTCTTCCATTTGTGTTACAGCGAAAATTGCTGCAAACAAGGCGATAATAATACCGCCAAATATAAGCATTTTTTTCATTCTTTCATCTCCTTATTTGTTTTTAATTACGATGAAGCTACAAACAGCGATTGTGATAAAGCCGATAAGTGCTAAAAACGGGATTGTCACAAAGCCGAACCAGTTTATGTATTCTCCCGTACAAGGTACGCGGCCGCAAGCTGCCCCAGCAGCTGAAAATGCTGCGATTTTTTGAATTGCATAGTGATATAAAGAAATACAAGCACCAATACTTGCGATTGGTAAAGAATAACTTGCAATGCGATAGTCTTTCTTTACTACAGCGATACCGAGCCATAAAACAAATGGATACATAAAAATACGTTGATACCAACAAAGGACACAAGGCTCAAATTTCATAATTTCGGAAAAGTATAGACTTCCTAATGTAGCAATAAACGAAGCTCCCCATGCAGCAAATAAAGCATACTCTTGCTTTTTTTCTCGTCCCATATTTTATACCTCACTTATAATAGTTACATACTAAATTATAGTATGAAGTGGTAGGGAAAAGAAAGAAAAAATATGTTTATCAATAAAAGTTTTATAAGGAGAAACTTTTATTGATATAAACATTTTAAAAAAGCGCTATTCTCATAAAGAGAATAGCGCTATATTTTACATTTGAATTTGCTCTACTTCTTCTACATGTGACTTTTGGGATGCGTGGTCAATATATTGAAATAGGAGCTGCAATTGTTTATCAACTTCTGGTAGTTCTTTACTGTATTGATAAGCGTGTAAAAAATGCTCAATACGCTTAGAAAATAATTGATCGTTCGTTTGAACCATGAGAACGAGTAATTTATCCCAATTACAGCAATACGTGTAATAGAGAGCTTTATCATAGTCGTTATATGTTTGCACTGTGTACCCTCCTTACCGAGGAGTTATATATAGTGTGTGACAAGTAAGGAGAAATACACTTGAAAGAATTTGTTAAGAAAAAAGGTGAATGAAAAGAGAAAAACGAGGGATTTCCTCGTTTTTATGCTTTTGGCATTGGCGTAGGTGTTGGCTTGCCATACCCTTCTTTGTATTTATTGTCGATATAGTTACGAATTTCGAGCGTTGATTTTCCTTTTTGTTTCATGGAAGCCGATTCAACCGCGATTTCTAGGCAGTTGACACAAGTTGTTGCGTGGGAATCCCAAACAACTTCACCATTCTTTTTAATTTCACGAATAAAGCAGTTTTTATTGTTTTTATGTCCTACACTCTCACCGCAACCGCAGTAACATGGAATCCAATCTAATAGCTCTGCATTTTGTCCAGCGACAGTGTAGATATCTTTCATTTGCGGATCAAGCTTGTCTAGGAAGGTAGGGAGTGTGTCGACTCCTTTTGTCTTTTCTTGAATATCAGCTTGCTGAGTATGTGATGCGTGGTCATGCTCTTCTTTTGATTCAGAAGATTTTTTTTCATTTGTACCAGTACTCCCGCATCCAGCAAGAATTAAGCTTAGTACTACAAGTAAAGAAAATACATACTTTTTCATTCGCTTGTCCCCTTTACAAATGTATTAACCAAATTGTATCAAATATCATGGTGTGTCGGGTGAAGATTTTTTCGACTGATTTTTGAAGCGCCATCGTAGTGAATGGAATAGAAATAAAATTGGGATATAAGCGTATACAATATATAAACCAGCTTGAGACAGTACTGTATTTAATGTATTGATACTTTCACGGTTTGTGAAAAATAAGGATGAAATAAATATAGCTGCAATAAAAAATGGAAGTGTAATTTTAAATGGTACGTGAAAAGACCTTTTACTAATACAACAAGAAGACCAAATTGTTAAACAAAGATTAGGTAAAATAATAAGATACCACATGAAAATAATGATGTACTCAAACCTTTGGATAAAAGGAATCTTTATGATTTTTAGCATTGTTAATGTTGGCCAAATTGTATGATGTAGTTGTCCTTGGCTATAGTACATAAGGGAAACAATGGCTAGTATTACGTATAGAATTGTTGTAAAAGCAATACCACCGTGCGCCCATTTATTTAATGATTTTTCTTTTTTTATAAATGGATAAAAAACAAGAATTGCTTCAAATCCAAGAAATTCTAATGCAGATGATTTCGCTGCAGTTAGAATTTCTAAAGGTGAATGAGTTAGAATTGGGAGAATGTTACGGACATGCGCGTATTTCATTGGGAAAACTAAGAAAAATAGGACGAAAATCGGTATTACGACGCCCCAAAAACATATTCCTGTTACAGAGCGAAAACCACCTTTAATTACGTAGTAAGTCACAAGTAAAAATAATAAAGTTAATTTCCACGGTTTAATTGTAGGGAAGACCCAAACTTGAATGACTTCAATATATGTACGAAGGACAGTAAGGCAAAATAATAGAAGGTATGCAGCAAAGCATACGGACAAAAATGTTCCAATCCACTTTCCGAAACATGTCGTATGAATATTCATTAAATCATTATCTTTTTCTAACATTTTAAGCATGCAAAATAGCACGATATGAGTTGCAATGCCCGCAACAATAAGAGAAATCCAAGAATCATAACCGGCATATTGCGCAATAATCCTTTGGTATCCTAACACACCTACTCCAATTTGAAGGGAGTGTAATAGAAGAAATGTGAAATAAGGGGAAACAGTATGTGTTTTATCTTGTCCAGCCATTACAGCACCTCACTATTCTCCGATACCAGATTGCACGACATTGATTTGCACATGAACAGCAACGTCTACATTAGGGTACATTTCTTGAATTTGTTTTATAGTCCATTTTCTTGAATGACTACGAATTTCTTCTTGTATACCTATCGGATCGATTTCTTTTTCTTGGAATTGTTTTATTAATTCGTTTAAATGCTTCTCAAGCGTTTTTTCTACATGTTTTTTTACGTAAGTTATATTTTCGTGCTTTGCTAAATCGAGCCAGTCGGGAGCATTTTTTATAAGTCCGTTTAACTTTAAGTGGATGTTAACTTTCGGAATGTCACCGTTTTGGGAAAGAGAACAAAAACTTTTCCCGGATAAGTTTTGAGTAGCGATCAATCCTTTATGCTTACCTTGACGTATCGGAACTTCGTAACGACCATTTTTAGTTGGATTAATGAGTAGTTTTAATAAAAAAGATCCTTTTTTATCTGTGTACATAACCACTTTATCCTTTTTTAAAAAAGCAATTCCTTTAATGGAAGCAGACTTGTCTTCATCAACTTTAATATAAGGAAGAAATGGATCGCATCCAGATGAATAAAAGTTATAAAAAAAAATATTTAAAGCTGTCCGAGGGATTGTCTCGGTTTCTATATTTTGCTCCAGTAAATCAGATAGATATAGCGATCCATTCGTTTTGACATGTTTAAGTAATTCTTCAGTTGAACCATCTACAAGCGCTAGTTGCACATCTCGGCCAATATTAGGATCACGTTGTAAGTTGTTAATAACATCCCCAATTCCACGTTCACCAAATGATTTTCCAAATAGGACAACACGCATTTGACCTACAGCGATCGTATGTGGTGATTTGGCGTTTAGAAGTGAAGAAATTGTTTCAATTGTATCTGCGGTAGTTGACTGAGTTTCTGGTTTTGATTGAACGCCTTTTGTGTAATCGGGATATAAGATTGTCCCGCGAAATTTTTTATCTTTCGTTATATCAAATCCACCTATATGAATCATTCGCTGTGTGTCTACTATATTCGGTTGTGTACAGCCGGATTGGAAAATTAAAATGATAATGGAAAAGCATAATAAAGTATTTTTCATTTCTCTTCACCATCATGTTTTTCTTTCGCTTTGTTTGGATCATAGCGCCATTTCTTTTTTGGTCTTAGAAAAGAGGCACGTCCTGCAGTTTGACTAAATGGCAAGCGAAAGAGACCTTCTGCCGTTCCTAAACCGCGAAATGGATATAGAGGTAATAAATAAGGTGATCCAAGTGATTTTAAGCGAATTAAATGAGCTAATATGAGTACGAATCCTACAATGAGACCTAAGCCCCCAAATGCACCAGCTAAAAGAATAAGTGGAAATCGTAGTATCCGGATAGTAGAAGACATTTTTACAGTTGGTGTTGTAAAAGAAGCGAGTGCTGATAAAGCAACTGCAATTAATAAAATGGTACTCGTTAAAGCAGCCTGAACAGATGCTTGGCCAATTACAATCCCGCCAACGATGCCGATTGTTTGTCCAACTTTTGTAGGTAATCGTGCTCCAGCTTCACGGAGCAATTCGATTGTGATTTCTAAAAAAAGTGCTTCTAAAATGGGCGGAAAGGGTACATTAGCTCTTGAAAAAATAATCGGACCTAGTAAATCCGCAGGAATCATTTGATAGTGATACGTTAATACAGCTGTATAAATAGCTGATGAAAATAACGAGAATGCTGCTCCGAAAAAGCGAACCATTCGAAGAAATGAGCCTGCTATCCATGGTAAATAATAATCTTCTGGAGAGACGAAGAAATCGAGTAATGTCGCTGGTCCAGCTAATGCGTAAGGTGAACCGTCTGTTAAAATGACGACTCCTCCATTCAATAATGCATAAACGGAGCGATCTAAACGCTCTGTAGGGAGTAAAACAGGGAAGGGAGAGTTGCTGTTATCACTAATAAACTGTTCAATCATAGTTGCATCGAAAGGAACATCAAAGTCAATGTCTTGTAGGCGCTGCATCGCAGTATTAACGTGCTGCTCATTCGTAATATCTTCGATGTAAGCAACTACGACTTTTGTTTTTGATATAGAACCAACTATAACTTCTTTGAAAACTAATTGTTCTGTGACGATATTTCGCCGAAGTAAGTGTATATTTGTATCGATATTCTCAACAAATCCGACTTTTGGACCGATGACACTATATTCATTTTCAGTATCGTTATATAGCCGTGTACCTAAAACGGAACTTTCAGCACGAATAAGTGCATATTCTGCGATTTGAGAATCATTTTTTAGTTGTATAAGTACATACCCACTTAATAATTTTTCACGAATGTCATCAATAGTAGGGCCAGTGATAATCTCCTCAAGTGTGACGATATTTGCTATATCACTTATATTTTCAATGTGATCTAATTCTCTTTTAATAGGTGTTAAAATGAATCGATTAATGAGGAGTGATTCAGCTGTAGATTTATAATAAAACAAACACAATGTTCCATCGTCTACTACGTTATAAGACACGAAATCACTGGATTCTTTCATAGTGTGGATAAACTCCGGAATAGAACAGAGTGCTTTTTTCTTCTTTTTAGATGATACACGGAACATTTCCTCACCCCTTACACACATCATTTACTTGTGTTAGTTTTTGGGAAAGACGGGAATTTATACTTGAAAATTGAAAGTTCATAAAGTGAAGGCTAATAATCGGGATTTTACGGGCAGCACGACTCCCACCTAACTTCTTTGCTCCAGCCGAATTTTGAGGTGGGAGTTTTACTACCCAGAAATAGCGGGATAAAGAAAAGGAAGAGTATTGAATATCTCTTCCTTTTTGACAGGCTAATTTGTTTTCTTTTCTTTAATAGACTTCACTAATTTAATCATTTCTGCCCGTATATCTTCTTTTTTAACATTTAATTTTTCCGCAATTTGTTTAATATCCATCCCATCTTTTTTCATTTTTAGTACATCGTCAAGAGGGGTATTACTTTTTTGAGAGATGATTGTTAACACGGTAAGTTGGCGTAAGCCGATGTTATATTCTTTCATTTTTTGTTTCAGTCCATCTGGTGTGGACTTTTGCATATTTGCTAATTTTTGCAGTAGTGCTTTTTTCGTTTCTTTATTCATATGATGCTTTTTCAATTTACTTGGGTCTACACCGAAATGCTCGGCTGTTTTCTCCCAAGATTTATTTTGCTTATAGTAAGCTAAAACGTCCTTAATTTCTTTTTTACTTATTCTTGCAATGTGGGCAGCTTTCCAAATTTCATGTTTATTATAGCCGAGTTTTTCGAGCGACTGCATTTCTTCTTCTGAAATAGGCTTATGATGGTGCATTGTTACTTCTTTTGGCGTGGCAGCGGAAGCAGGAAAGACAGATATCCCGCACAATAATGCTGCCATAGTCATACTTACTGCGATTTTCTTGTACATATAAACTCCTCCTAGATGGGTAATGTGGAAAACTTACACATATCATTTCCATAAAATGTGAAAAACTTGTGAACAAGTTAAGTTTTTTTATTCACAGTATAAAAAGAAGTTTTTCATGGTTTTCCAACATAAAACATTGATTAATAGTGAAAAACTAGGTTATAATCGAAATTGAAAATCAATATCAATGACGGATTTATACATATAGATAAAAATAAGGGAGAGAAAAATATGACTACATATACTTCCATCGCAAACGTTATTAAAGAAAGACGTTCTGTTCGTACATTTACAAATAAAGCAGTAGAAAAAGAGCTATTAATTGAACTATTGAACGACGCAACATGGGCACCGAATCATAAACACCGTGAACCATGGAATTGTAAATTATACATTGGAGAAGGCCGTCAGAAATTAGTAGACGCAGTACTAAACTCTTTCACAGAAGAAGAAAGAGCAAAACGCGGCAAAACTTTATCTGATCGTTTCTTAAGCACACCTGCACAAATCGTTGTTTACATTAATGAAGATCCGCGTCAAATTCAACGTGACGAAGATTACGCTGCAACATGTGCATTTATGCAAAACTTCCAATTACTTGCTTGGGAACGCGGCTTAGGTTGCGTTTGGAAATCAGGTGGATTAAACTACAATCCACTATTTATAGAAGGAATTGGTTTAACAAGAGGTCAACGCATCATTGGAATTCTTCATATCGGCTATTTCGATAAAGCACCAGAAGGAAAAGCTCGTACACCGATTACGGAGAAGATGGAGATCATTGAAGGTTAATTAGAAAGAGGCATTCTCGTTTTTTTAGAGGGTGTCTTTTTATTATGCAATCAATCCTCATGAAAGCTTGTTCCTCATCATACACTTTCTTAAGGGAAAGTGTAAGGAGGGAAAATAATGAGAGCAAGTGATGATAAAGCACTACAATATGCGATTGCTGAAATTACGGAAATTGCGACTGGATTTGGTCTTGATTTTTATCCGATGCGCTATGAAGTATGTCCAGCGGAAATTATCTATACATTTGGTGCATATGGGATGCCGACGAGGTTTTCGCATTGGAGTTTTGGAAAGCAATTTTTCAGAATGAAATTACAATACGATTTAGGACTTAGTAAAATTTATGAACTCGTTATTAACTCTAATCCATGTTACGCCTTTTTATTAGATACGAATTCTTTAATTCAAAATAAATTAATCGTGGCGCACGTTTTAGCACATTGTGATTTCTTCAAAAATAATATTCGTTTTTCTAATACGAAGCGCGATATGGTGGAGAGTATGGCAGCGACAGCAGATCGTGTGAAGGCGTATGAACATAAGTATGGAAGAGAAGAGGTAGAAACATTTTTAGATGCCGTACTTGCCATTCAAGAACATATTGATCCATCGCTTATGCGTCCGAAACTTGCATGGAGTATTGAAGATTTAGAAGAGGATGTAGAAAAGAAAAAGATATCACAGTACGATGATTTATGGAATTTAGATGATCGAAACAAAAAGAGAGAACGACCTAATATGCATAAAAAGAAGAAAATCCCACCGCAGCCAGAAAAAGATTTACTCCTCTTTATTGAAGAATATAGCCGTGAGCTAGAAGAGTGGCAGCGCGACATATTAACGATGATGCGTGAAGAAATGTTATACTTCTGGCCACAGCTTGAAACGAAGATTATGAATGAAGGTTGGGCTTCCTTCTGGCATCAACGCATACTTCGTGAAATGGACTTAACATCTTCTGAAGCAATCGAATTCGCGAAGCTTAACGCAGGTGTCGTACAGCCATCAAAAACAAGTATTAATCCATACTACCTCGGTATTAAAATGTTCGAAGATATTGAAGAGCGCTATAACAACCCGACAGAAGAAATGAAACGACGCGGTGTGAAACCTGGTTCTGGTCGTGACAAAATCTTTGAAGTACGGGAAATTGAATGGGATGTATCGTTCCTAAGAAACTATTTAAATAAAAAACTTGTAATGAGAGAAGATATGTACTTATTCCAGCGCCAAGGAAAAGAATATAAAGTAATTGATAAAGAATGGGAGCATGTACGCGATCAACTCGTAAATATGCGCACAAATGGAGGTTTCCCGTACTTAGTAGTAGAAGATGGAGACTACTTAAAGAATGGGGAATTGTACATTAAACATAGCTATGAAGGAATTGAGTTAGATTTAAAATACTTAGAAAAAGTATTACCGTATCTTCATCAGCTATGGGGAAGAACAGTGCATATGGAATCGATTGTGGAGAGTAAGGGCGTTGTGTTTTCTTATGATGGGAAGATGGTGCATCGGAAGTATGTGTGATGGAAAGAACGGACATAGAAATGCTATGTCCGTTCTTTTTTATTATATGGAGTTTTTGTTTACCAAACAGGTCGTATGCTCGATGATAATTTTCCTGTATTTTCTTTAGTAACGAATGTTGTTAAATCCTCTTTAAGCATTTGCATTCGTTCTGCACCTATGTTTGCAATCCATCGTTGTTCTATTTCAGCTACTATTTCTTCTTTTGCTTTCATTACTGCTAAACCACGCTCGGTTAAAACAACAATTTTACCTCTTTTATCAGTAGGATGCGTTTGGCGCGTGACATAACCACTGTTCTCAAGAGAATCTACCATTTTACTTATGGCTTGTTTTGAAACCCCTAAAGATTCAGCTAGTTCTATACCGGTTGCTCCATTAGGAAGGATGCGTTTGAACATAAAACCATGCGCTGGCCTAATATCTTCAAATCCTAATTCACTTAATTTGTCATGTAGTTCAGTAATTAATGTGCTGAAAGATAGTGATAAAAGTGATGTAAGATCTAGTTCGTTAAGTGTTTGATGAGTCATGTATATAACCTCCTTACTTATAGTCAATTAAGTTGACTATGAGTGGAATCTATTGTACTATACAGGATATAGTCAATCAAATTGACTATATAATAGTAATAGAACAAATAATGATTTATCTAAATAAAATCAATGAATTATGGAGGTTTCACATGGTTAATATCGTTAAAATTAGAGGGAGTGTATTTGCACCGTATGCTTTGCTGAAACCTATTCAGGATCCTGCGACGGGAAGAGTGTTTGAATATGCCGGAGATGCACGTGAATTTACACCATACGCTGTGAACACAAAGCGTTCAAGATTAGAACAAGAAGTGGTTGTTGATTTTTATAAAAGAGAAATTTTCACATATGCAGATGCTTGTATCGTTACTGTGAAAATTACAAATCCAGATGGCTCAATTGAGTATCAAAAAGGAGAAACAAGTACAGAAAACATTGCATGTACAAATATTGTATGGAGTGAAGATGAAGTTTCATTTGAAATGAGAGCAAGTGCAAGTAATCCGTTAAACGCGGTAGCACCTGCAGCTGATTATTTTTTGACTATACGAGTTAATGAAAGTGGTACTGTGCATGTTGAAGGTTTACATGATGGTTTTCCTTGCTATGAATTTTATAAACAAATCGACTTTAGTTCATTTGAATTAATATATACACATGATTTCAGGAAAACGGATGATACCCCAGCAGCACTAGCTGGAGAAATGGAATATAGCTTTAAAACGAAAATCTAGATATAAATATAGCGCTATTTTTTAGAAGGAAGTAGCAAACGTAAAAGAGAAAGCTATTGGTTCTAGGATTGAAATTGTGGTCTATTTTATTCAATAGTATGCAGTATATAAAATTAGAATTACAGGGGTGTTTCTTATGACGAATATCGTTAAAATTAGAGCCAGTGTATTTATTCCAGTGTCTTGGACAGAACCGCGGAAGGATGTACAAACAGGGAAAGTAATCCAATTCGAAGGTGATTCACGTGAGTTTACACCACATGCGGTAAATACTATGCGCTCTAGAGTTGAGCAAGAGGTAGTAGTGGACTTTTATAAAGAAGAAGTGTTTTCATATGCAAACACGGGTATTACGACAGAGAAGGTCACAAATCCAGATGGTTCTGTGAATAAAAGAACAGGAAAAGCGAGTACTGAAAATATTGTATGTACGGATATTTCATGGAATTCTGATGGTGTGCAATTCAAAATGAGTGCAAGCGCTAGTAATCCGTTAAATGTGTATGCCCCTCCTGTGGACTATTTATTAACTGTATGTGTGAACAAGGATGGTAGTATCGATATTCAAGGAGAACATGATGGATTCCCTTGTTTCGAATTTTATAAGCAAGTAGATTTCGGTTCATTTGAACAAATTTATACACATGATTTTAGAGAAACTGGTGATACACCTGAAGCGTTAGGTGGAGAAATGGATTATAGTTTTACAAAGAGGTTATAAGAAGTAGGATAATAAAACGGTTGATTCCTTGATTCGTAAATGAAATGAATTAGTTGGACTACCAAGCAGTGTAGTTGAGAAATGCAAAAGCCAATAAAATCAGTGGCTTTTGCATTTTTACTATACTCTAGGAGATTTCAAAAAAATAAACCACTTTACAATATACCCTTAAGGGTATATGATATTATACAAAGTTACAAAGTAATGTATAATATAGTTATAATTACGGAGGTGGTCTACAGTGGAATATAATCAAGATATGAAAAATAGATTGAAACGTATTGAAGGTCAAGTTCGTGGTGTGCTTCGCATGATGGAAGAGGGAAAAGATTGCCGAGATGTGATTACACAGTTAACTGCATCCCGTTCTGCACTTGATCGTACAATTGGACTCGTTGTTGGAACAAATTTAGAGCAATGTTTGCGCGAGCAGTTTGAAACAGGTAATGGTTCAAATGAAGAGTTAATTAAAGAAGCTGTTCAATTACTTGTAAAAAGCCGATAATCTGTCAAACATATGTGTTGACAGATTTTCAAAAACATTTTATTATACCCCTACAGGTATACGTATAATGGTTAGGGAGGAAATGATTATGAGTATAAAAGTTGATATGAATTTAGACTGTAAAGGCTTGGCTTGTCCGATGCCAATTGTGAAGACAAAAAAGGCGATGGAAGGATTGGCATCAGGACAAGTTATTGAAATAGAGGCGACGGATAAAGGATCGACGTTAGATATACAAAGTTGGTCAAATAAAGTAGGGCATCAATATATTGGAACGAAACAAGAGGGAGATATATTAAAGCATTATGTACGAAAATCCCATGAACATGAAGTAAATGAAGTTGTGAAGTATCCTCATACAATTACGAATGGGGAATTGCAAAATATATTATTAAGTGGTGAAGAGTGCACTGTATTAGATGTTCGTGAAGAAGCGGAATTCGTCTTTGGTCATATTCCATCCGCAATTTCGGTGCCGTTAGGTGAATTAGATAGTGCTATGTTAGACAGTGCGAAACCAATTTATGTCGTTTGCCGAACTGGTAACCGTAGTGATGTAGCTTGCCAAGTGTTGAAAGAGAGAGGTTTTTCAAACGTGAAAAATGTCATTCCAGGTATGTTAGAGTGGCAAGGAAATATAGAAAAATAAAATTTTTTAAATATAAATATACATCAGGGGGTAATTGAATGAGTGTTAAACTGTTACAAGCAAAAGATGTCGTAGAGAAAGTTTTATTCGGAGAATTGTTTATTTTAGATGTTCGTAATGAAACGGACTATGAAGATTGGAAAATTGGAGGGAAACAAGTTTCTTCTATAAATAAACCGTATTTTGACTTATTAGATGGTGTAGATCATATTGTAGATGAATTGCCGAGGGAGAAAGAAATTTTAGTCGTATGTGCGAAAGAAGGTTCTTCGCAGTTTGTCGCAGAGCAATTGTTACATGCCGGATTCAATGATGTTTATTATTTAGCTGGTGGTATGAAAGCTTGGAGTGAATATGTAAAGCCGTTAAAAGTAGGAGATGTACAGGGTGGAGGAAGTGTATATCAATTTAACCGTCTTGGAAAAGGCTGTTTATCTTATATGATCGTCTCAAACGGTGAAGCAGCAGTTATTGATGCAGTCAGAACGGTTGAAGCATATGAAGATTTTGCGGAAGAGCATGGTGTTACTATTACGAATGTCATGGATACACATTTACATGCAGACCATATTTCTGGAGGACGTAGGTTAGCTGAAAAAGTAGGTGGTACGTATTGGTTACCTCCAAAAGATGCGGAGGAAGTCGTTTTCTCATATAAACCGCTTGTTGAAGGATCTGTTATTACGGTGGGGGGTACCAAAATTGAAATTGACGCATTATACTCACCGGGGCATACGATTGGAAGTACATCATTTATTGTAGATGATTCCTATTTATTATCAGGTGATATTTTATTTGTAGATTCAATTGGCCGTCCAGATCTTGCTGGGAAGGCTGAAGATTGGGTGAGTGATTTACGAAATACGTTATATAAACTTTATAAGGAACTGTCTCAAGATTTAATTGTTTTACCGGCTCATTATTCAAAAATAAGTGAAATGGACGACAGAGGCATTGTGAGTGCGCATTTACAAGATTTATTTAAGGAGAATGTAGGGTTAAATATTGTTGATGAGGGAGAGTTTCGTAAAAATGTGACAGAGAACTTACCGTCTCAGCCGAATGCTTATGAAGAAATTCGTCAAACGAATATGGGTAAGATTTATCCGAGTGTGGAAGAAGAGCGTGAAATGGAGATTGGCCCAAATCGTTGTGCAGTTCATGATTCATTATAAAATAACAAACTGGAGGAATAGATGATGAATGTAAAACAAGTATTAGATGCGAAAGGTTTAGCATGTCCAATGCCGATTGTAAGAACGAAGAGAGCGATGGATGCTTTACAAACTGGAGAAGTGTTAGAAGTACATGTAACAGATAAAGGATCAGTAAAAGATATTCCAGCATGGTCAAAAACAGGCGGTCATGAAATAGTAAAGCATAATATAGAGGACGATGTACTGAAGTTTTGGATTAAGAAGGCGTAGTGAAGAACTAGTTTTGTAAAGGCGGAGAGGTTGGTTATATGAATACAATATTAAGTACGCTTTTCATTGTACTTGCTGCATGGTTTGTTATTTCGCGTTTTTTACCGGTGAAAGGTGTTCAAAATATAAATGGAAAAGAATTAAAGAGTATAGTGGGAAAACAGGGAAAACAATTTGTCGATGTTCGTACAGTAGGTGAATATAGAGGAAATCATATGAAGGGATTTCAGAATATCCCACTAAATGAGTTAGCTAGTAGAGCAAATCAATTAGATAAAAATAAGGAAGTGATTGTTATTTGTCAGAGCGGGATGAGAAGTAAGCAAGCAGCAAAAGTGTTAAAAAAATTAGGGTTTCAGCGCATTATAAATGTTTTAGGCGGTATGAACGCTTTGTAAGGGGAAATTAGTATCGGGTGTAGCTAGATAATTTGAGCCATTTCACAATTTTTTAAATACCCCCATAGGTAATTAGGAGGAGAACAACATGGAACAACAGAAGAAAACAACAATTGTTTTATTTAGCGGAGATTATGATAAAGCGATGGCTGCTTATATTATTGCAAATGGTGCAGCGGCGTACGATCATGAGGTGACTATTTTTCATACTTTCTGGGGTTTAAATGCCCTTAGGAAAGAGGAGCATGTGAAAGTAAAGAAAACGTTCATAGAAAAAGTATTTGGAAAAATGATGCCGCGTGGTGCGGATAAGATGGGATTATCAAAAATGAATTTTGCTGGTATGGGGCCAAAAATGATTAAAGGTATTATGAAAAAACATAATGCGATGCCTTTACCAGATTTAATTGATTTGGCGAAAGAACAGGGAGTTAAACTTGTAGCTTGTCAAATGACAGTAGATTTATTAGGGTTAAAAGAGGAAGAGATTATGGAAGGGGTAGAGTTTGCAGGAGTAGGTGCATATTTAGCAGATGCTTCGGATGGGAATGTGAATTTATTTATTTAAATCACCTTCTTTTTAGAAGGCGGGGGATACAATATGAGTTTAACAGTACTGCTTTTTATTATTGGGTTTATAGGGTCATTTATTTCAGGAATGGTTGGGATTGGCGGTGCAATTATTAATTATCCGATGATCTTATACATTCCAGTATTGCTAGGATTTGCTGGATATACATCACATGAAGTGAGTGGTATTACAGCGATTCAAGTATTCTTTGCAACTTTTGCAGGCGCGTGGGCGTATAGGAAAAGTAACGATATGGATAAAACTTTAGTTGTGTATATGGGAGCTAGTATATTAATGGGAAGCTTTGTAGGTAGCTTTAGTGCGAATCTATTAAATGAGCATGCTGTAAACGTTGTTTACACATTACTAGCTACTATTGCGTCTATTATGATGTTTATACCGAAGCGAAGCAATCGTAAGGGGACAGAAGGAATTACGTACAATAAGTGGCTCGCTAGTTTGCTAGCGTTTATTGTAGGAAGTGTTTCCGGCATTATTGGGGCTGGTGGTGCATTTCTTTTAGTACCGATTATGCTAGTTGTTTTAAAACTACCGATACGTACAACAATAGCAACATCTATCGCTATCACTTTTATTTCCTCGATAGGAATTACTACTGGGAAAGTGATTACTGGACAAATAGTTGTTATTCCGGCTCTTATCGTTGCGATAGCAAGTTTATTTGCCGCTCCTCTTGGGGTGAGAGTAGGGAAGAGAGTGAATCAAAAAGTTTTACAATATGTATTGTCTATTTTAATTGTAGGCACCGCTATAAAGATGTGGATCGATATGATATGAATAAAAAAGGATGGTGCTGCTTGCAGCCCATCCTTTTACTTATGCCCAAATAACTTTCATTAAGTTTTTATACTCGTCATTTGCTAATTTATATAGCATTCTCGTATGTTCAAAGACAAGTGCGGGATTAAAGTTTGGTTCTGAGAATGCAAGGGATGTTGAAATATCAATTGCATTTTGTTTGTTTAGCGTGAATTTTGCAAATCGATAAGATGTGTTTAATTCATTGATGACATGTAAAATATCATTTGTTGATGTTGAATCAGGTACAAGAGCAACATTGAAGCAGTATATATCCACAGCAGGATGTTCGCTTTGGAAAGCAGCGATAAGTTGAATTTTTGCGCCAGCTTCTGTTTCTAATCCTACTGAAAAATGTACAGAACCATCATTTTCATCTATATTTTCTTCCATGTATATATCGTTTGATTTTAAGTACTCTTTAAAATCTGAAATGTTATGTTTTACTGCAGCTTTCATATGTATGAGCCCCCTGATAATTGGAATAGATTACTATTATTTATTATAATTTAAAAATATTAAAAAAGATAGTTGGAAAGTTCTGATTTTTTGTTTTGAAAGCATTAAAAAGAAGCAGTGCTCTACCTCCATAGAGCACTGCTTCACTTTATTCATTGTCATTAGACGATGTTTCTGTATCTTCACTGTTATTCTTATTATTTGTTTCATTGTTACTTGATTCGCGTTCACTCGTATTTGCAGACTTAGATTCTTTTGTTTTCTCTGAGTTTGTTTTTTTCGAATCAGAATCAGATTTTGTATATGCAGGTAGTCCAAGGTGACTACGAAGTTCGTTTGTAACATTAGCTAATTCTTTTTTATCTGGATTGTAGTAGTAAGTTCGGCCACCACCAGATGACTTACTACATGTATCATCACCTTTTGCCATGTAACAATCTTCACCTTCAATTTGTAATTTCTCAATTGAAGAATCTGCTCCATATTTATAGAATGAAAGCATATCATCGAATGTTAAGTTTGTAACGAATTGTCCGTTAATATCATCAATGATGTTACCAACTTTTGTTACGGATCCAACGCTTGTTAGTTTCTTTAAAATTGCTTCAATAACGAGTTGCTGACGTTGTCCACGCATCGCATCACTATCAACGTGTCGTGTTCTAGCAAGAGCAAGAGCTTCTTCACTATTTAACTTTTGAACACCTTTTTTCAGGTGAATTGCATCGGCGTTATCATTACTATCTTGTTCAGTAAATTCAACTGGTACGTCAACTTCAATGCCGCCTAAATCATCAACGATTTTCATGAATGATTTAAAGTTGAATTTTACAAAGTAATCGACGGGAACATTCATTAATTTTTCAACTGCATCAATACTAGCTTGTGGTCCACCATCTTTTCCGTTTTTAGTAGAACCAAATGCATGAGCGTGTGTAATTTTATCTTTTTTCTTTTCTACTGGAATATAAGTATACGTGTCACGTGGAATACTTAATAGCTTTACAGTTTTGCTATCTTTATTAAACGTTGCAAGTAATAGTGCATCCGTTCTTATAGCTTCACCATATTCTTTCCCACGGACATCGCTTTCATCAACACCCATTATTAAGACAGAGACGTTATTTGTAATAGGTTTTACAGCTTTATCACGTAAATCAGATTTATCACCGCGCGCTAAATCGTGAGCGGCATTTCGAACAGCAGAAGATGCTTTATTTACTAAAAACCATGTATAACCGCCACCTACTATTAAAAAGAATAGAATGACGCTTATAATAATTTTTGTTTTTTTCTTACTTTTTTTCGGTTTATTGCGTGTATTTTCTTGCAAAGATGGGTTTTGCTCCATTTCTTGTACTCCTTCATTTGAATTGAAATACGACACTCATATCCACTTATTATAATGAAATTTAGCGAAAAAAAACATTACAAATCATTTACATTTCGTAAAAATTCAATTTATTTATAAAAAGTCAGATTTTCTATATTTTATTTTTAAGATGTAGAACAAGTATAATGTGTTTTAGTAGAAATGAAAATATGTAATGTGAGAAAGTGATAGAGAAGTAAGATTTGTTGAAATATAGCCAAGAAGATGTCATTAGCTGTATATATACTTCTTATATAATAAAGAAAGATTTTACGGATGAAGGAGAGAGCATAATGAATCATACATCATTCCGAGCAATTGTCGTGAACGAAAAAGAAAATAATCAATTTGAAAGAAATCTTGTTGAGAGAGAAATTAATAGTTTACCTGAAGGAGACGTATTAATACGTGTTTATTATTCTTCATTAAATTATAAAGATGCCCTTTCAGCTACTGGTAATAAAGGTGTAACGAGAACATATCCTCATACACCAGGTATCGATGCAGCGGGAGAGGTAGTTAGTAGTGAAAATAACGCCTTTCAGGAAGGCGATCAAGTTATTGTAACTGGATATGATTTAGGTATGAATACTTCTGGTGGTTTCGGAGAATATATTCGCGTGCCATCATCTTGGGTTGTTCCTTTACCGAAAGAAATGTCTTTGAAGGAAAGTATGATGTACGGGACAGCCGGTTTTACAGCTGCCTTATCGGTATATAAGCTCATTAGAGCGGGAATTACGCCTAGTATGGGAGATGTTTTAGTAACGGGTGCTACGGGCGGAGTAGGCAGTGTAGCAGTTAGCATTTTAGCGAAGCTAGGATATAACGTAGTAGGATCAACTGGGAAAATGGAAGAGGAACAGATGCTGCTACGTTTAGGTGCAAAAAAGATGATTCATCGCGCGGAGTTGAGTGATGAATCAGGAAGACCGATGCTTAAAGGAATATACGCTGGGGTTGTCGATACCGTAGGCGGAAGCATGTTAGAAAGTTCTTTAAAGGTAGTTAAGTATGGAGGCTGTGTAACAACGTGTGGTAACGTAGCAGGGCATGAATTAAATACAAGTGTATACCCATTCATATTACGAGGGATTAGCCTTTTAGGAATAGATTCAGTTCAATGTCCAGTAGATGTGAGAAGAGACGTGTGGGCATTGCTAGCAGGTGAGTGGAAAAATTCAGAGCTATTATCTTATACAGAAGAATGTACATTAAAAGAATTAGATGAGAAGTTTGCACTTATATTGCAAGGAAAGCTAAAAGGAAGAACGGTTGTAAAGATGAAATAAAAAAGAGACGCTTACATTAGCGTCTCTTTTTCTAATTATAATGATTGTTTTACTGCTAGTTTACCTTGTTCGCCTAAAACACCATCAGCAATATTTACAGCATGATCACCGATACGCTCTAAGTTACTTACCATATCAACGTAGATGATGCTTGCATCACCTGAACAGCTACGTTCGTTCAGACGTAATACGTGACGTTTGCGAAGAACACGTTCCATTTGGTCGATTTTACGTTCTTTTGCAATAACAGTTTGAGCTAGTTCAGTATCGAAGTTTGTTAAAGCATTGATTGCATCTTGTAATGTTGAAATTGTTAATTCAAGCATTTCATTTAATTCAGCTAGTGCCTCATCTGATAGTGAAACGCGGTTTGAAATTTGGAAATCTACAAGTTCTACAAGGTTTTCTACATGATCACCGACACGTTCAATATCTCCAACAACACCAGCCAAAACAGAATGCTTCTCAGAATCTGTAGGTGAAAGTGGTTTTTCTGATAATAAAACTAAATACTCGGTAATTTTTTTATCTAAATTGTTAATAGCGCCTTCTAATTGAGTAGCCATGTTCGCGTGTTTTTTGTCCTGTGTATTTAAAAATTGGTTTGCTTCTTTTAATCCATCTAATGAAAACTCCGCCATACGGATAATCTCTTTTTGAGCTTCTGTTAAAGCAATAGCTGGAGATTGTTCAATAAAGATTGGATTTAAATGCTGTGGTTTGAAGTTAATAGATGCATCTTCACCACGAATAAGTTTTGTTACAATCCATGCTAATACTGCAATGAATGGGAACTGAATGATTGTATTCGTTACGTTAAACGTCCCGTGTGCAAATGCAATTGTCATTTCTGGATTTAAGTTTAATGACGTTTGGAAATATTGAATTAAACTTGTAAATGGTATTAATATAATCGTAAAGATAATGGTACCGATAATATTAAAGATAACGTGAACTAATGCTGCACGTCTTGCTGCAATTGAAGTACCGATTGCTGCTAATACTGCTGTAATTGTCGTACCGATGTTATCACCGAATAATACAGGAAGGGCAGCTTGTAAGTCGATTGCACCTTGACCGAATAATTCTTGTAAAATACCGATTGTCGCACTTGAACTTTGTACAATTAAAGTGAAGACTGTACCAACAACAATTCCTAAAATTGGATTATCACTCATGCTAACCATTAACTCTTGGAATGACTCTAAAGAACGAAGAGGTTTCATACCTGCGCTCATTAATTCTAAACCGAAGAATAACATACCAAAACCGAATACAACTTGACCTACAGAATGTACTTTTTTATTTTTAAAGAAGAATAGTAAGATTGCTCCAACTGCCATAATTGGGAGAGCGTATTCTCCGATTTTAATTCCGATAATAAATGCAGTAACTGTCGTTCCGATGTTCGCACCCATAATAACACCAATTGCTTGTCTTAATGTCATAAATCCGGCACTTACAAGTCCGACTGTTAAAGCGGTTGTTCCTGAACTTGATTGAATTAATACAGTAACTAACATACCTGCTAGTACACCCATAAGAGGATTTGTTGTAAAACGATCTAGAATATCGCGAAGACGATCTCCAGCTGCTTGTTGCAGTCCATCGCCCATGTATTTAATCCCGAATAAGAAAATACCTAATCCACCAATGAACTGGAAGATCATATCTTGAATATTGTATTCCACGCATTCCACTCCTTAAATTTCATGTACGATGTAATTATTAACTAAACCTTGAGGCACTGTAAACGGTTTGTCTGTAAAATTTACACTAAATTTACAAAGTGATAAAAAGTTTACAATTCTTTAAAGAAACACCTGGATTTAATTGGTTTTCATGCATGGTATATGACTATTTTGTGAAGAAGTCACATTTATCACACTATTTATTGATAGTAAAAATAGGTGAAGAGAAACTACCCAACTGGGTATGCGGATTGGAATTTTATTTTGTTATGATGATGGTTCTTTGCATATTTTTTGATTAAAGTTAGAAAAATATGTAGGGAAACGGGGGAGGTTTGAAATGGATTTATTTAATGAAAGTAAAAAACGATTAAATTATTATAAACTGTTTTCTTTTGAGATGCTCGCAACAATAAAAAAGAGCAATTCGCATATGAATTTGCTCTGCTTTTTTATGTTAAAAACTTTCGGTGCTTTGCATTTTAACAATTATGCAAAGTGTTTTTTCTTTATTTAGAATCGTCATTATGCTCCATAGTTATGACGACATTGCCCTTCTTATGTCCTTTTTCAACATATATGTGAGCTTCAATAATTTCCTCAAAAGTGTATTGCCTATCAATGACCACTTTTATTTTACCGTTCTCAACAAGTTCTTTAAGGAAATTTAATGCTTCGGAAGTTTCAGGTGCGTTTTGACTTAATATGAGTTTCACGCGACTTGTCAATTTAGTCCAGAGCATTTGAGCACTTGGTAACGGTTCAACGATATTTATATAGGTACCATCTTCCTTTAACATTTTAATACACTCTGAAAAGGGGCTCCTGTTTACCGCTTCAAAGATAACATCATAAGTTTCGTCTGTAGTAGAAAAATTTTTTGTGGTGTAATCAATTACTTCGTCAGCTCCTAGAGATTTGACCAATTCTAAATTGGAGCTACTGCACACACCTGTAACTGTTGCGCCGAAATACTTGGAAATTTGTACTGCATAACTTCCGACACTTCCAGAAGCTCCGTAAATAAGAATGTTTTGACCGCTTTGAACGTTAGCTTTCCTAAGGAAAAACAAAGCTGTACGTGCTCCAATTGGGATGGCTGCGGCTTCTTCATAGGATATATTGGAGGGCTTCATGCACACTGCTCCACCTTCAGGTAGACAAATATACTCAGCATAAGAACCAAAATTTACTTGGGTAGCTGCAAAAACTTGGTCTCCTTTTTTAAATCGTGTGACGTCTTTTCCTACCGATTCAACTTCACCAGCCAATTCCATTCCGAGTATTTGTTTTTTCGGTTGCTTAAATCCAAGTGCGATTCGAGCGGGTAGCCAAACAGAAGAGGGAACCGTAAAACTTCGTGAGCGAATATCTCCTGCTGTTACGGTTGTCGCTTTTATTTTTACTAGTATTTCATTGTCCTTAGGAGCAGGTTTTTCTATCTCTTTCAGTTGAAGAACGTCGGGGAGACCGTATTTTGTGTACACTATTGCTTTCATTAATATTTCCTCCAATTCGTTCTATATTAATATCATACGAACAACATGAATAAATAGAACAGCGGTTCACTCTTCAATACAATGCAAAAAGCAGTGTGATTTTTTTAGGAATCCACTGCTTTTTACAAATGTGTATACATGATTTTTTGGTCCAAGTACTTCGAAAAAGAACCAATTAGCATTACCCAACGGCTTTTTCTTTTGTTTTATCCCCCTGTTTTTGCTTCCGTAAGCTTGTGATGTAAATGAAAAGAAAAGCGATAAGTAATAGAGAGGAATATCGATATACAGTTGCATAGTTGGTAAAGTGTGCAATGAATCCAAAAATAATCGCTCCAGCACCAATTCCAAGATCAAATGCTGAGAAGAATGTTGCTGTTGCTACTCCTCTCCGGTGCGGTGCTACTCGGTCAATCATCCATGCTTGTAGTGCCGGTTGAATTGCTCCGAAACCACTGCCGTAGCACGCTGCGGCAATAATTAAACTCGGAATTGTAGTTGTATACGACAGCAAGATAATACCTGTAAACGTAATAATAACTCCTGGAATGATGACGAATGTATGGCCTTTCGTATCATATAATCTTCCAGAAAACGGGCGAGTTACAGCGATTGCAAGTGCATTAAATAAAAAGAAGAGACTGATATCAGCAATCCCGACTTCTGTAGCAAATAATGTGATAAAGCTCCCAATTCCCCCGTACATTAATGTAATACATAATATTAATAATGAAGGAAGTAAAGCTTTACGCTCAATAAATCCATCGAGAAAGGTACCAGATGTTTGCTGTGGTGGTTGCGGCGATTTTTTGATTTGAAGTAGTTTCGTTAATATTAATGAAACTATTGTGCATGAAAGTGCACATAAAAAAAGAATCGTGAAGTCATATGCTTGCATAAGCCAAAGTCCGATAAGGGGACCGAGCGCCATGGCGATAGTTCCAGAAAGACCGAAATATCCCATGCCTTCACCGCGGCGAGCTTGCGGAATTAAATCTGAAACGACAGTTCCGTATGTAGTCGTTGTAATACCAAAACCAGCTCCGTGTAAAATTCGAACGGCAAGCAATAGGAAAACGGTTGAAGCGAAAAGATAACTGCCCATAGCGAGTAAACAAATAGCGGTACCGATCATTAAAATGATTTTTTTGTTGAATTTCTGCAAGGCATTTCCAGTTAGCGGCCTAATAAAAAGTGCTGCAACGGTAAACATGCCGACAACGAATCCGATATTTGAACTTGTGCCCCCAATTTCTTTCACATAAACAGGTAAAGTTGGAATTAACATTTGAAATCCTAAAAACATACATAAGTTTGCTAGAATTAGCGCAATAAACTCTTTTGTCCATAACGGTTCTCGTTTTACGAGTACTGCCTCTCCCATATATTCATCCCCTATATAAAAGTTTTCCCGCGTTAACGGGCAGTAAGACTCTCACCTCAAAATTTGGTTGGAGCAAAGAAGTTAGGTGGGAGCCCTGCTGTCCGTTAAAGCCCGATTGGTTCAACTAATAATCAGTGGGGGATGAACAATACCCCCACTGATTAAAGTTTCACTTTATCTCTGTTCTTTCGAGTATATGTAGTGGTCAACGTAACAGTCAAGGAAGGTGCCTTGAAAACGTATAACAATTTTCAAGGCAAAAAAACTGACAAATTTGTGGAAAGACTACACAACTATGAAAAAAAGATGTAAAGTATAGATGTATAGACTAGTAGTTGTTATGAATGATAGAAATTGTTTTTTCTTTAAAGAAAGCGGATTCAAATTGTAGTGGAAGAGAAGGGGATACATACTTTTTCGCTACATATATTTGAAAGGGTTTACAATATGATGAAGAAAGAGGCGTGTACATATGAGACGATTAGGTATTTCTATTTATCCAGAACATTCGACAGTAGAGAAAGATAAAGAGTATGTAACATTAGCAAGTAAATACGGATTTACACGTGTATTCACATGTTTATTATCTGTAGATGGCGAAAAAGAGAAGATTGTAGAAGAGTTTAAAGAAATAATTTCTCATGCGAATGCATTAGGGTTCCAAGTATTGGTTGATATTAGTCCG
Organism: Bacillus sp. MYb56; assembly: GCF_002976445.1. Classification (NCBI taxonomy): domain Bacteria; kingdom Bacillati; phylum Bacillota; class Bacilli; order Caryophanales; family Bacillaceae; genus Bacillus; species Bacillus sp. MYb56. The sequence goes on along the minus strand of NZ_PCOH01000012.1, from coordinate 96,653 downwards.
TCTGTTTTTGAGCAACTAGGTATTTCTTATAATGATTTATCGTTTTTCCATGAACTAGGTGCTTACGGTATTCGTTTAGATGTTGGTTTCTCAGGATTAGAAGAATCGATTATGACGTACAATCCATACGGTTTAAAAATTGAGATTAATATGAGTAACGGTACGAAGTATGTAGATAACATTATGAGTCATAGACCAAATCGTGAAAATTTAATTGGCTGTCATAATTTCTATCCGCATCGTTATTCAGGATTATCATACGATCATTTTATTAAATGCTCGAAACAATTTAAAGATTACGGTATGAGAACAGCTGCTTTTATTTCATCATTCGATGCAACATATGGACCTTGGCCAGTAACAGAAGGGTTATGTACGTTAGAGCAGCATCGCGAATTACCGATGACAACACAGGCGAAGCATTTGTTTGCAACAGAATTAATTGATGATGTTATTATTGCGAATGCTTATGCTTCAGAAGAAGAATTACAAGCACTAGGTGCGTTAAATAAAGAGAAACAAACATTTGATATAGAACTATACGATACAACAACAGATTTAGAAAGAATTATCGTATTAGAAGAACCTCATTTTTATCGCGGGGATGTATCTGAATATATGATTCGTTCTACACAAAGTCGTGTGAAATATAAAAAAGAAGAGTTTAAACCGCATAATACGCGTGAAATTAAGCGTGGCGATCTTTTAATTGATAATGAGCAATATGGCCAATATAAAGGTGAATTGCAAATTGCTTTAAAAGATATGGTGAATACAGGAAAAACAAATGTAGTTGGTCGAATTATAGAGGAAGAAATCTTCTTATTAGATTATTTACAAGCTTGGGATAAGTTTGGATTTACGCTAAAGAAATAATGAACGCGGGATAAAAGGGAAAAAACTACTGATTTCAGTGGCTTTTTCCCTTTTATATAAAGAGCGAGAGGAAGAGCTATGACAAAAGTGCATCAGCGATTAATTTCCATTTTAGAGGAGTTTTTAGAAGAGAAATCGATGTTAAATCGAGCTTTTTTAGCGAGCCGTTTACACGTATCAACGAAGACGATTCAAAAGGATATAAAATTATTAAATGATATATTGGAAGAACACGGAGCGAAAATTGAATCACAAAGAGGGAATGGGTACGAACTAGAAATTATACAAACTAAGAAGTTTGAAGATTTTTGCGTAAATGTATTTCAAAAACAGACAGAAAAGATTCCAACTTCTTATGAAGAAAGAGTAGCTTATATTTTACACCGTATTTTAACGACAGATGGGTATGTGAAGCTTTCACAGCTAGCGGAAGAGATTTATGTGAGTAAATCTACTGTAAACTTAATTATGAAAGATGTTACGGATATTTGTAGTCGCTATGAGTTACAAATTGAAAAAAGACCATATTATGGTATACGTATTGTAGGAGAAGAATTTAATATTCGTTCTTGTTTATCACAATATGGTTTGCCACGTTATGACCATACTCCGTTTCATGAGAACTATGAGCAGACGGACACATATTTATCGTTACCCCATATTTCTCTCATCCGCTCAGTTATACTAAAGTATATCGAGGGAGGAACGATATATTTATCAGATATAGAAATTGATAATTTATCAATTCATATTGCGATTGCTTTAAAGAGATGCAGGGATGATCATTACATTCAAGCACTACATGTAGAGGAATCTGAACTTATAATAAAGAAAGAATATAAAATTGCGAAACAGATTTTAGGGAATTTAGGGGAAGAGCTAAAACTTCAATTTCCAGAAGAAGAAATTTTATATGTGACGATGCATTTATTAAGTACTGCTGTTACAGCGAGAGATCGCTATGAAAATGTGGAAGAGCTATTAGGGAAAGACGTATATGCATTCATGCAGCATATTCTTTTCAAAGTAGCGGAAGAACGGAATCTTACTTTTTATTACGATGAAGAATTATTATTTGGTTTTGGTGTTCATTTAAAAACGTTATTAAATCGTTTGAAATATAAGTTAAATACGAGAAATCCTCTTTTGGCAGAAGTGAAAAAGAATTATCCATATGCCTTTGAAATTGCAGTTCTCGTTGGAGATATAATTGGTGAATATACGGGTGAATCCATTCCAGAGAGTGAGATTGGTTATATTGCCATTCACTTTGGTGGGGCGATGAGCCGCTTGCAGGAAAATAATCAAAAGAAAAGATGTTTATTAGTTTGTGCAACTGGTCAAGGGAGTGCACAACTACTGAAATATAAAATTCTATCACATTTCCGAGATAAACTAGAGATTGTAGGTATTACAGGGTACTATCAATTGAAAGTGGAAGATCTTTATAAAGATAAAATAGATTGTATTATTAGTACGATTCATATACCGAGTGGTTTGCCTGTTCCGGTTATAAAGGTAAACTCAATATTTGATGATAAAGAGATTAAATCAATTGGTAAGCAGTTATTTACACATGTGAATGATAGTATGCAGCAATATATTAAGGAAGATTTGATCTTCTTAAATCGTAGTGCTTCTACGAAAGAGGAGGTTATTCAGTTTTTATGTGAGAAAGCTGCTGAGAAAAACTATGTACCCGCAAACTTTTATGCTTCTGTTATGGAGAGAGAGAACACATCTCCTACAGCGGTTGGAAACTTAGTGGCAATTCCGCATCCGATGCAATTATTAAGCGATACGACATTTTTGATGTTTTGTACACTCGATAAGGCGATTGACTGGGGAGATAAAAAAGTACAAGTTATTATTATATTTAGTGTGAAGCGCAATAATAATGAAGATTTACAAAAGCTTTATGATTTTTTATATGATATTATGTCTAGTCAAACTATAATAGAAAAATTGCATCAGGCTCAAGCTGTTGATGATTTTCAAGAAATCTTACTATCATTATGAAAAAGTATATTAAAACTTCCGTTACACAACGGAAGTTTTTTATGTTTAATTGTATGCGTTTTCATAATAAGATAAAAATATAGAAAAAACATAACTTGGGGGAATTTTAAATGACTGATATGCAAACTCCATTTGCGTTAATTTTACATGGTGGCAACGCGAGAAGCGCGGCACTTGAAGCAATCGCTTTTGCAAGACAAGGAGATTTTGAGAATGCGAGTGAAAAGATGACACTTGCTAGTGAGGAAATATCATCCGCTCATCGTATTCAAACGAATTTAATTCAAGAAGAAGCAAGAGGCAATCATGCAGAAATAAGTTTATTATTAGTGCATGCACAAGATCATTTAATGAATGCCATTACAGTGAAAGAACTTGCTGAAGAATTTATTACTCTTCATAAACGAGTGGAAGAGAAAGTGACAGTGTAATATGTACATTTTATTATGTTGCGCGGCAGGTATGTCAACGAGTATGGTTGTAAGAAAAATGCAAGAAGAGGCAAAGAAACAAGGGAAGGATTATAAAATTAAAGCAGTCGATTCAGAACTTGTGAAACTGGAAATGAAAAATGCTGATGTTGTTTTAATTGGACCACAGGTGAAGTATTTGTTTCCAGCGGTAGAGTTTCTTGCGAAATCATACGATATACCAGTTGCAATTATAGAACAACGAGATTATGGCATGTGTGATGGTTTGAAAGTACTTAAGCAAGCAGAACAATTAATTTTAGCGTAATTATATTTTTTTAAATATAAACATTATAATGTTATAACTTTTAAGTTTTGCCACATTGAACATAGGGAGGGTTATCGATGAATGGTTTTATGAGCTTTATGGAACAGAAGATTATGCCGACAACGCAAAAGATTGCGGGGCAACGACATTTATTAGCAATTCGAAACGGAGTTATTTCTACGTTACCGTTAACGATTGTCGGATCATTTTTCGTTATCTTTTTAAATTTACCAATTGATGCATATATGGAGTGGATTGCACCGTTTCGCCATATTTTAGATATTCCATTCCGATTTACAGTAGGATTAATGGCATTATATGCAGCGTTTGGGGTAGGGGCTTCACTCGCGAACTTTTATCAGCTCAATCAATTAAGTGCAGGATTATTATCTGTACTCGCCTTTTTACTAGCATCAGTTGAACCAATTCAAATAACAAAAGCTGTACCAGGTGTTATTGATGCAGGTAGATATATTTCAGTAGGAACATTAAGTGCAACTTCTTTATTCGGAGCAATTGTTACAGCATTAATTGCAGTAGAAATTTATCACTTTATGATTAAGCATAATATTTCGATTAAATTACCAGATAGTGTACCACCAGCAGTTGCAAACTCGTTTGCAGCATTAATTCCAACTTTAGTAGTTATTCTTTTATTCTGGGGTATTCGTTACGGTTTGAAATTTGATGTAAACACAACAATCACATATTTAATCGCACCATTAAAATCAGTATTAGTAGGAAATAATTTATTCGGCGGTTTATTAACAGTATTCTTAATCGTGTTCTTCTGGTCGTTCGGTATACATGGCCCAGCGATTTTAGGACCAATCATCCGTCCGATGTGGGATTCAGCAATTCTTGAAAATATGGAAGTGTTCACGGCTACAGGAAATGCACATCAGTTACCAAACTTATTTACAGAGCAATTTATTCAATGGTTCGTATGGATCGGTGGATCAGGCTCAACGTTAGCTTTAGTAATTATGTTTATGTTCTCTAAATCTAAGTTCTTAAAAGAGTTAGGTAGATTATCATTCGTACCAGGATTATTCAATATTAACGAGCCAATTATTTTCGGGGCACCAATTGTAATGAACCCGATCTTAATTATTCCATTCGTTATTACACCGTTAGTTACAACGACGGTATCATATTTCGCAGTTGTTTCAGGTATGATTCCGCTCATGATGGCGAAGCTGCCATTTACGATGTTAGCGCCAATTGCAGCGATTATTAGTACGGACTGGACAATTATGGCTGGTGTACTTGTACTTGTTAACTTTGTTATCTCATTCGTTATTTACTATCCATTCTTCAAAATGTATGAGAAGCAACAATTAGCAGGAGAGGAGAAAACAGAATGCTCGGAGCAATTATCATCTTAATTACATTCGTGGCGGGGCAGTGTATTGCACATTATTCAAAATGGGTACAAAGTAAATCGCTATTAGTTTTACTACTTGTGTCGATATTATTTATTGGATGTTCAATGGGAGCTTATGTGGCATTTAGTTTAGAATCACCGTACTTTATAATCGTACCAACGATTTTATGTGCAACATGTTTATCTGCAAAATATAGATTTACGAGCATGGCATTAATACAACGTGTGAAGGAGATGCAAAAGCATGGAGCGTAAATTAGGAATTTCACTTTATCCAGAGCATTCAACGAAAGAACAAGATATGGCATACATTTCGGCAGCGGCACGCCACGGTTTTTCAAGAATATTCACTTGTTTACTGTCTGTTAATCGTCCGAAAGAAGAAATTGTAGCTGAATTTAAAGAAATTATTAATCATGCAAAAGATAACAATATGGAAGTTATTTTAGATGTAGCTCCAGCTGTATTCGATCAACTTGGTGTTAGTTATAGTGATCTATCGTTCTTTGCAGAGCTAGGCGCGGATGGAATTCGTTTAGATGTAGGGTTTGACGGGTTAACAGAAGCGAAAATGACGAATAATCCATATGGTTTAAAAATTGAGCTGAATGTAAGTAATGATATTGCCTATTTAGAAAATATCCTTTCGCATCAAGCGAATAAATCAGCTTTAATTGGTTGTCACAATTTTTATCCGCAAAAATTCACTGGTCTTCCGTATGATTATTTCATTCGCTGTAGTGAACGCTTCAAAAAGCATGGTATTCGTAGTGCAGCCTTTATTACATCACATGCAGCTGACATCGGTCCATGGGATATTAATGACGGATTATGTACGTTAGAACAACATCGTAACTTACCAATTGAAGTACAAGCGAAACATTTATGGGCAACAGGGCTTATTGATGATGTTATTATCGGAAATGCTTATGCGAGTGAAGAAGAGTTAGAGAAACTAGGAACCTTAAATCGTTACATGTTACAGCTAAAGGTACAATTTGTAGACGAAGCGACTGAAGTAGAGAAGAGAGCGACACTGCAAGAATTACACGTAAGACGCGGTGACATAACAGAGTATATGGTACGTTCTACAGAAGTACGTAAAAAGTACAAAGACTATGACTTCCCAGTGCGCGAAAGTGTACGACAGGAAAGAGGGCAAGTTGTAATTGGTAATAACCTATTCGGAAAGTATAAAGGTGAACTACAAATCATTCTGAAAGAAATGACAATAGATGAACGGAAAAATATTGTCGGTACAATTGCAGAAGAAGAGTTATTCTTACTAGATTATGTAGGAGCTTGGACACAGTTTACTTGTGTGGAATAGGGAAGGTAAGAGAGGATGCTATAGCATCCTCTTTTTTCTGTTGAAATAGTAGTCTATCGTATATAGAATTCAAAGGGATAGATTTAACTTGGACGGGGGAGAAGGAGATGGAAGAGTATATAGATGATTTATTAAGGAGGATGGCGGATGCAGAAACAGAGATTTGGCATCGTGCGTATGATGAAGCAAAAGAGCTAACTGACCTATTAGCTTTTCCTTATTTACAGCAGAAGATAGTCAAAACCAAGAAGGTATCTATGAAGAAAAATATTTATTATTTAATGACGAAATTCGCTATAAATACGAAAGAAATCTGTAGCGCTGATTATCTTATAGATCGTTTGGAATGTGAAGAAAGTCCGACTCTGTTAAGTGAAATGCTTAGTAATATTTATACATTGCCAGAAGTAAGTAATACAAATAAAATTATTCCTTATATTTATCATAAAAACGATGAAGTTCGTTCTTGGGCTATTTCTTCCTTAAAGTTATATAAATCATTAGAAGCGGAAAGTGCTTTACTAAAGTTACTAGCTGCTGAAGAAAATAAAGATGAGATTACAAATATTTGTTATACTTTGCTTGAGATTGGAACAAATCAATCGATTCTTCCATTAACAAAGCTTTTATATAGGGATAGTGCTTATGTTCGTTCAACCGTTATTGAAGTGTTAGCAAAAATAGGGGGAGCGGACTTACAAATAGTTTATATTGAAGCTTTAAAGGATAGAAATATTATGGTGAAATACGAGGCTGTTCGAGCTATTTATGCATATGGAGACGAAAGGGCGATTAAGCCAATTTGTGAACGTGTGAATAAGATTGTTTCTAGAAGACGTAAAAATGAAGTAGTACCTACCGATGAATCAGAGATCGTCATTGCTCTTCGTTTCTTACATAAGTTTGCTACTCATGAAGAAGTTTTAAAGACATTTGATAAAGTATATAAAAAACGAGGAAACTTGTTTATGTCAGAGAGAAAATGGATTCGGGATAATATTAGTTACTTTCAAGAGAAAGAAAGAGTGTAAGAATCATAAAAAAAGAGTTAGCCTCAATAATGAGACTAACTCTTTTTTTAATAATTAGTTTAAAATTTTCACTGTAACTGTTTTACGTCCCCAGTTACTTGATGTACCTTTATCTGGCATTAAAACGTCAATTTTATTTCCTTTAATAGCTCCACCAGTATCACCAGCGATTGCTACTCCGTAACCTTCAACCCATACTTTTGAACCTAATGGAATTACACTTGGATCAACTGCAATTAGTTTCATGTTTGGATTAGCTGTTAAGTTATGACCCATAGCTGATTTTACTTGGTCTCCTGCTTTGTAACCATTTTCAAGTGGATCTGCTGTGTAAGCTGTTGCTACAACTCTTAATTCACGAGAAGAAGATGGTGCACTTGTTTCAGTTTCTTTCGCAACAGGTTGTTGTGTAGCTGGTTTTTGAGCTTTAGCCGCTTCACGAGCTTTAGCTGCCTCTTGAGCTTTAGCTGCCTCTTGAGCCTTAGCTGCTTCACGAGCTTCAGCTGCCTCCCCGGCTTTAGCCGCTTCACGAGCTTCAGCTGCTTCTTGAGCTTTAGCCGCTTCACGAGCCTTAGCTGCTTCTTGAGCTTTAGCCGCTTCACGAGCTTTAGCTGCCTCTTGAGCCTTAGCTTCTGCTTGAGCTTCAGCTTCTGCCTGAGCTTTAGCTGCTTCACGAGCTTTAGCTGCTTCTTGAGCCTTAGCTTCTGCTTGAGCTTTAGCTGCTTCAGTTGCTTCTTGAGCTTTAGCTGCTTCACGAGCTTTAGCCGCTTCTTGAGCCTTAGCTTCTGCTTGAGTTTCAGCTGCTTCACGAGCTTTAGTTGCTTCTTGAGCCTTAGCTTTTGCTTGAGTTTCAGCTACTTCCCCGGCTTTAACTGCTTCACGAACTTTAGCTGTATCTTGAACGTTAGTTACTTTTTCAGCTTTAACTACTGGCTGAACTTTAACTGGTGCTTTTCCTGTTAAGTAAGGAATGTGTACATAAGCTGTTTGGCCGTTATATTCAAATTGGATCCAATCATTTTGTACTTGGTGTGTTGTTTCGATTACATCATCTTTTTTCAATTTACCAAGAATCGCTGAATCTGTATTCGCTCCAGCACGTACGTTTAATACGTTTGCTGTTACGTAGTAAGTATCTTTTGTGTAGTCAGCGCTTATGAAAGCCTCTTTACCACTATTTAATTTAACTTTTGACCATCCGTTTTCTGTATGTAAAACGTTAACTTTATATCCATCTAATAACTTTCCGACAACTTGTGATTCAGTAGTTGGGTTTTCTCGTACATTTAGTACATCAGTCGTTACGATTGTTTCTGCTTTAGCAGATGTTGTGAAAATCCCAAGACCAAAAACCGCTGCTGTTGCTATACCCATAAATTTTTTCATAATAGCCTCCATTGCATTTGTTTTCGTTGACCTCATTATAGCAACCATTATTTTCTTATTTGCGGAAAACACAAAACTACAAAGCATTCGTAACGAGGCATTAATATTCTGTAATAATTCCATTAATATCCTGATAGCGTTTTCTTTGCGTTTTTGAGGGGATTAGAACATACGATTTATAAAATCAACACTTTTTTAATTACTAATAGATTAATAATGTATCAGTGGTGTTACTCAAATGTTTCTGTAACGTTACAAAAAAGGGGTATTTAACTATTTGAATCGTAATGTAGTTATGAAAATATAATTTTCTTGTGTGTGAAGTCGTATATATAGGGGGGATTTTAATGAAATAGAGATATAATTGTTACAAAATAAGTTGTAGTATGGAAAAAATTACGCCTTGAATTTGTTCTTTTACATATTATTTTTGCAATAATAGGATTGTAGGATAGTGGTAATGCGAAATGAAAGTTGCAAGGATAAAAAGATAATCGCAACATGAAACATATATAATAGAAGAAACATGATTTAAAGGGATGATATCGTTATGAGTTGGTTCGCGAGTTGCAGTAGAATTATCCCGCTATTTGTGGGCAGTAAAACCCTCACCTCAAAATTCGGCTGAAGCAAAGAAGTTAGGTGGGAGATTAACTGCCCGTAAAAGCCCGATTGGTGAAGGCTAATAATCAGTGGGGGATGAACAAAACCCCCACTGATTATAGTTTCACTTTATATAATAGAAGTTAGAGGTTCTTATTTTTGTCAAAACGTCGATGAAATTACATTTGCCTTCAACAAAATAAAAAACGTAGGAGTGTAAACTCCTACGTTTTTTATTTACTCATATCGTAAACATTCAATTGGATCAAGTTTAGCAGCTTTGTTTGCTGGTAGTAAACCGAATGCAATACCGATTAGCATTGAGATACCTACTGAAAGAAGTCCAAGTTCTTTTGAGATAACGAGTGGCCATCCGGCAAAGATTGAGACGATCCAAGCGAAGAAAATACCAAGCATGAATCCGATGAAACCACCGAGACCTGTTAAAATACAAGATTCAATTAAGAATTGTGTTAATACTTTACCGCGCGTTGCACCAAGTGCTTTACGAATACCGATCTCACGTGTACGTTCTGTTACAGATACAAGCATGATGTTCATTACACCGATACCACCAACAAGTAAGGAGATAGCGGCAATGCCACCGAATACCATTTTCATCATACCGATGGATTCGTCTAATTGCTTCGTAAATTCACCTAAGTCCTGTGCTTCGAATTTGTGCTCGAATTTAGGAGCTTTCATGTCGTTTAAAACAGAAACAGCTTGTTTTTCTACACTTTTACGTTCTGTTGGAGAGGTCATTGTTAATTTTACAGAGTCATACTCATTTACTCCTGAAATGACAGGCGCGTTTTCAAGAGATGTATAACCTTCAGGCATAGCCATTCCAAATTCGTTTTTCGTTTCGTATACACCGACTATTTTATACGGCTTTCCTTTTACATCTGTGTATAGATTTGATTCCCAACCACTAAATAATTTGTTGAAAGCTTCTTCATTTAATATAACAGCAGGAATTGCTTGGTTTAATTCGCTGTCGTTTAATTCACGACCGTGAACTAATTTTATTTTCGAATCTGTCATAAAGGCGCCTGTTCCACCTTTTAAATCAAGAGAGACATCTTTTGAACCAGAAGATGCTTTTACTTTCATACTTACATCTGGATAAACATCTTTAACGCCTGGTACAGTTTGAAGACGTTTTAGCATATCAGGTGTGATTTTGGCACTATCAGTTCCATAATCAGGGTTGTTGTAGTAAATCGTTACTTCAGTATCTTTTCCTTGGCCTAACTCTTTTTTAAACTTTGCATTTGTACCATCACCCATTGAAATGATAGTAATAATGGCGCTAATACCGATAATAATACCTAGCATTGTTAATATAGAACGCATTTTATGAGCAAAGATAGAGGAAAGGGCCATGCGTATATTTTCACTCGTGTTCAAAATTAACCTCTCCAATCTTGGACGATATTTCCGTCACGAATTACAATTTGACGTGCTGCCGCTTCCCCAATTTCACGATCGTGGGTAATCATAATGATTGTTGAGCCTTGTTTGTTTAATTCGTAAAAGAGATCCATAATTTGTGTACTTGTTTTCGTATCAAGTGCACCCGTCGGTTCATCTGCTAAGAGAAATTTCGGGTTATTTACGATTGCACGTGCGACTGCGACACGCTGCTTTTGTCCACCTGACAATTCATTTGGTAAGTGAGTAGCACGATCAGCTAAACTGACTTTTGTTAAAGCTGCTAATGAGCGCTCACGTCTTTCTTTTTTATCGACTCCAGCGTAAATAAGAGGTAGTTCTACATTTTGAAGTGCTGTAAGTCTCGGTAATAACATAAAGTTTTGGAATATGAATCCGATCTCTTTATTACGAACATGTGCAAGTTCTGTTTCAGACATGTTTGAAATGTTTTGACCAGCTAGTTCGTACGCACCTGTCGTTGGTTTATCTAAGCAACCGATAATGTTCATTAATGTTGATTTACCAGAACCAGATGGTCCCATAATAGAAGTGAATTCTCCTTGGTTTAGTTTTACATCAATTCCGTGTAATATTTGAACGGACTCTGCACCATTTTGGAAAGATTTCGTGATGCCTTTTAAGTTAATCATTGAGTGACAACCTCCATACCGTCTTTTAAGTCTTTTTCAGGTTTAGAGATAATTTCCTCTCCTTTTTTCACTCCAGAAACTTTTGCTTCGCTATCTGTCTCGAATTCAACAGTAACTGCTTGTTCTTTCGCTTTACCGTCTTTTACAACGAAGACAACATTTTTGTCACCTTTTTTCACAATGCTGCTTTTCGGAACAATCGTACCAGTTGCTTCGCCAGATTTACTTGTTACGTAAACATGGAAGCCGTTTTGTAATTCTTCACTATTATCTAATGTGACAGTGAATTGATAATTAGAAACAGTTTTATTTTCGTCCATGCTCTTTAATGGTGTAGAACCGATTTCTGTTACTTTTCCTGTCCAAGTCTTACCAGCGACAGTTTTTGATGAAACAGTTACTTCTTGCCCAACTTTCATACTAGCAAGTTCATATTCAGAAAGTTGACCTTTTACTTTAAATTGACCAGCGTGACGAAGTGTAATGCCACTCATACCTGTTTTTTCATCAGCAGTTTTTACGATATCATCAATTACACCGTCGGTTGGACTCGTTACAGAAAGTGTGTTTACTTTCTCTTTTGCTGCTTTAATCATTTCATCAGCTTTTTCTACTTCAAACTTTTTCATTTCAAGTTGTGATTCTAATTGTTGCACTTCGACTTCCGATGCCTTTAATGCTTCCTGAGGAAGACCTGCATTTTTATCTTTTTGTAATTTTTGTTTCGCTGCATCAATTTGTTTTTGATATAATGTCACTTCTTTTTGTGCAATTTTCTTTTGCATTTCTGCTTCTGTTACACCTTGTTTAGCAGTAGGGTCATTATATTTAAATAGAAGCTGCCCTTTTTTCACTTCGTCACCTTTTTTAACAGCTAATTCATACGTACCTTTTGTTGGATCAAATGAAATCGTTTCAATTCCATTTGGAATAACTTCGCCGCCAAATTTTTGTGCATTTTCAATTTGTTTTTCTGTAACTTTATAACCGCTATATGCCATTGCTACTTCTGAACTACCGCCAGCTAAAGCAAAATATGATCCAGCAGCAATTCCGATCGCTACTACACTAGTAATTAACACTTTATTTTTCTTCTTCATCTATTTATCACCTTTTCGTTCGTTTTAGTATCTACATTAAGTATAGAAGAGGTGAAGAATCTGACAAATCGTTTTAGCTTACAATAACCTTACAGTTTTGTAAGGTATCGATATGTAAATGTAAGGTGGAGGTTGTCCTAGTTTAAGCAAATGAATTGACTCGTTGTTTCTTTCTAACAATAATATTGTATGAAGGAGAGGAGGAAGGAAGATGGAAGCTTATTTTAGTGCGTATCCATTAAAACCATTTATTCCATACTCAAGGCAACATGCTATTATATTATTTATTATGTTGGTGGGGATAGTTTTTCTATATCAATACCAAGATGTATTACGCCAAAGTGAGTGGAATATAACGGTTCGATATGCGATCGCATTTCTATTTATAGGGAGTGAGATTGGGCTTCATATGTGGGAATGGGAAGTGGGTATTTTTGAGCTAGGCACTTCATTACCATTTGAGTTATGTACGATAAGTTTGTTGTTAGCGTCGATTATGATTGTAACGAAAAGTTATCGAATATATGAGATTGTGTTTTTTACAGGAATTATCGGTGCATCACAAGCCATTTTAACGCCGAACGTGCAATACGCTTTTCCGCATTTTCGCTTTATAGAATTCTTCATTGCACATGTATTACTCATTTGGGCACCGCTCTTTATGACGTGGGTAGAAGGATATAGACCTACCTTGCAATCGATTAAGCGTACGATGATATTTTTAAACATAGTAATTCCAATCGTTTCATTTGTGAATTATAAAACGGGCGGCAATTATATGTTTTTAGCTCGTAAGCCAGAAACTGCTTCATTACTGGATATGTTAGGACCGCACCCTTACTATATTATTTCATTGGAGATTGTTGCTCTCATTGGATGTTTAATTTTGTATATGCCGTTTGCGAAAAGAGAAGAACATGCACAGAAAGAATCACTAGGATCATAACCTAGTGATTTTTTTATATAAATATTTACAATTCAGAAAATTGGGAATAAAATTAGAGGGTAAATTACATATAGAGAGAAGGGAAAACGTGGTCAAAAAAGTTTTTCTGAATGGGATGGAAGTGACGGTTCAATTTATTATTTCGATTTTGGGTATTATTTGTTTAGGGGCACTGCCAAAGTTATTTTATGGATTTGAGCTGCATGCATCAAAGTACATACAGAGTTTAAAAGAAGTGTTTGTGAACTTAATGGATATTTCCAATTTTCAATATGTGAGAGGTAAATTTTTATTTCCGCAGTTGTTCGTCCATTATAAAGAAACGATTGTTATTTTTTTGGCTGCTTTTTTCATTTCATTATTTGTAGCATTTTGTATTGTTTATGTCATTATGAGTAGTTCACCGCGTATACAACATCGTATTAAATCATTTCTTATCTTCCTAGAATCTATTCCAGACATTCTTCTTATTTTAGTATCACAAATTTTAGTTGTATGGTTTTTTAAACAAACAGGCTTTTTACCTTTTCAAATTGCGTCAATCGGAGGCGAGTCGATTAGAGGATTGCCAATATTTTGTTTGAGTATACCGACTACGATTCTGTTTGTAAAAATGTTAGTGCTTCGTTTTGAAAATGAGCTAGAAAAAGATTATGTACTATTTGCTAAGGCGAAAGGGCTGAATCGTATTCATATTTTAAATCGTCATGTTTTACGAAATGTGTTGCTTAGTACACTTTTCTTTGCGAAAACGAATGTTTTTTTTATGTTATCTAATTTATATATTATAGAATGGATTTTTAATACGGGTGGTATTTTTATGTTTTTGAAATCTTATGAAGGTATTAGGGTTGAGGTTTTCATCGTTAGTGTGCTGCTTATTTATATTCCGATTTTTATTTTATTCAAATTGTTTCATTATCTCATTCCAGCTGCGATGAAGGAGAGATTATAATATGTGGACGTATATAAAACGTGATAAAAGATTTTGGATAAGCATTGGATTTCTTCTCATATTAGTTCTTTTGAGCATCGGAAATACGATATGGAATGATGGACAGATTAAAAAAGTTACGTTGCAATATGATGCGGCTGGAAATCCAGAAGTGCCACCGTTTTCACCTTCATTACAATTTTTACTCGGGACAGACCGGAAAGGATACGACCTGTTACATTTAGTCATTGAAGGTGCGAAGTGGACGATTGGTATCTCTACTTTAATTGCGGCACTTAGAATGGTAATAGGTGTGTTTTTCGGTGTTATACTCGGAACATATGTAAAAAGAGGGTTTTCAAAAATCGAGGCTTTTTTTGATAGTTTTACGGTTATTCCGACAGTTATGATTGCGTATTTTTTTCTTCACTTTGCAAATGCATTTGGGAGTGGAGAGGAAACAACAACGTTTTTTGAAAGGGCTTCGTTTCAAGTTTTATTACTTGTAATGCTTGTGATGCCAGTTATTGCACTGTATGTTGCGAAGGAAGTTCGTAAATTGAGAACCGAAGAATTTATTGAAGCTGCGTGCATATTAGGTGGATCAAGAAGGCACATTGTTATAAAACATCTTTTTCCGCATCTCTATATGACGTTTATACTCGTATTTCTTCAACAGTTTACGCAGACTCTTACTATTTTACTGCACTTAGGGTTACTGGAAGTATTCTTTGGTGGAACAGTTAACTTTATGGGGCCGGTGGAAGAAGTGGAATCTTATACGCATGAATGGTCAGGTTTAATTGGAGTATACTTTAGGTCATTAACAGTGCATCCATGGATTCCTCTCGTCCCAATTACATTTTTCGGGCTTACTATTTTTTCAGGAAATATGATTGTGAAAAGTATAGAAGAGGCGATGTTGAAAGTAAGATTAGGAGGAGAGAGAAAGAAGATAGTTGTAGAAGAAGAACAATCTGCTGTGCAGTCAAAAGAAGAGTTATTTACTTTTAAACATACGATGTGAAATGAAAAAAAAGAAGCAAGCATAATCAATGCTTGCTTCTTTTTTTATTTCGTAGAAACTTCACCTTCAGCTTCTGTCTGTGGAATAAAGTATCCGATTATACCACCGATAATTGCCGGAACAATCCAGCCAATTCCTAAGTTATAAAAAGGAATTGTGTGTACGATATTAGCGATAAAACTTGGAATCATTTCCACATTATCAAGTGCATGAATACAGCTAATAAGGAATGCAGCGATCATCGCTCCGATATAGACAGAAGGTTTACGTTTCGTATATTTATCAATAAATGATACGAAAATTAAAATGATTGTAATTGGATATAAAATAATTAATACAGGTAATGTAATTTTAATTAATAAGCTTAAGCCTAAGTTTGAAATGATGAAGCTAAATATACAAACGTATAGTACCAGTTTCTTGTATGAAACATTCGTTAACACTGTTGCGAAATAGTTTGCGAATGCACTTACAACACCGATTGCAGTCGTTAAACAAGCGAAAATAATTGCGATACTTAATAAAACATTACCGCTTGTCCCAAAGAATTGATACATAATCGTAGCTAATAGCTGACCACCGTTTTCAAATTGTCCTAAGTTTCCGTTTGAAGCCCCGATATAACCGAGTAAGAAATAAACAATTGTTAAGAAAAGGGCAGCAATGCTTCCGCAAATAATTGTATATTTTGCAATGGATTTTTTATCTTGTATACCGTTTTGGCGAATTGCATTTACAACAATCGTTGATAATACGAGCGCCCCAATTGCATCTAAAGTTAAAAACCCTTCAAGAAATCCTTTGAAAAATGGGATGTCTTTATAGTCACCGATAGGTTCTGTGAATGATCCTGGTGAAAGAATTGCTTTTGTTGCCATAATTGCAATAATTACAAGTAAAATTGGCGTTAATATTTTACCGATATGATCTACTAATTTGGATGGATTTAATGATAGGAAGTAAACGACTGTAAAGAAAATAGCGCTAAAAACTAACATAGAATACCATTGATCTGGGAAAAGTGGTGCAATCCCAATTTCGTAAGATACAGATCCAGTTCGTGGAATAACAAATAGTGGGCCGATTGAAAGATAAATAATGATAGCGAATACTGCTGCGAATTTTGGATGAACACGGCTCGCTAAAGTGTTAAAACTACCACCGGCAAGGGCAACAGCTACGATAGCAAGTAAAGATAAACCGACGTCTGTAATAATAAATCCTGTAATGGAAACCCACATGTTTTCTCCGGAAGAAAGACCGAGAAGAGGCGGGAAAATCATATTACCAGCACCGAAGAAAACTGCGAATAGTAATAAACTAATCGAAAGTATTTGCGCTGGTTTTAAAGTTGTACGCATATAAAGAAGAGCCTCCTAATGAGCGTTTTTTTGTCGAAAATTCAAATAATTTGTCGATTGACTGTTATTATTTTAAAGGTCTGATGACTAGAAAGCAAGAGGGAATTTTAAAAATATTTTAAAATAATGCGTAAAATTGAATAAATATACTATTTATATGTTAATGCAGGAAGAATTTCACTTTTAACGTAAAAAAACACATATCGCTAGGATATGTGTATTAAAAATAAATTTGCCTATCACGTTCTTCTTTTAAAATTTCTACAGCCTCTCGGAAACGTTGAGAATGGACAATTTCTCGTTCGCGTAAAAAGCGTAAGCTATCATTTATATCGGGATCGTCTGATAAATCAATTAGCCATTGATAAGTCGCTCGTGCTTTTTCTTCAGCTGCAATATCCTCGTATAAATCTGCGATAGGATCTCCTTTCGCTTGAATGTAAGTGGCAGTAAAAGGAACACCACCTGCATTATGGTAAAACAAGGCGCTATCATGATTCGCATAATGCGCGTCTAATCCGGCAGCTTTCATTTGTTCAGGTGTTGCATCTTTTGTTAATTTATAAATCATTGTAGCAATCATTTCTAAATGTGCGAATTCTTCTGTACCAATATCGGTTAGTAAGCCAACGACTTTATCAGGAATTGTATAACGTTGATTTAAGTAGCGAAGAGCAGCAGCCAGTTCGCCGTCCGCACCGCCATATTGTTCAACTAATAATTTGGCGAGTGCTGGATTACAAGTACTCACTTTAACTGGATATTGTAATTTTTTTTCATAAATCCACATAGTTTCTCTCCTTTATCCCGCTATTTGCTGCCCGTAAACTCCACTTGATTAAAGTTTCATTTTATATTTGCCATGGCCACGGTCCTTGGCTCCATTGCCATGGAGCGTTAGAATAACTATTTCCGAACTGCTGAAGTGGCCCGTATTTTTCTTCAATTTTTTGTTGTAATACTCTTCGTTTATAGGAGAAATCATTGAATTGATTTATAGCTGCAGTATCGTCGGGGTGCGTATCTAAATAGAGGGTAAGTTCAACTAATACAAAGTCTAGTTCTTGTAGTTCTTCAATCCATTTGTAATATTCATCAGGCAATGTTTGTGTCACGTTTTTATTCACCGTCCTTTTTTGTGAGGATTTTCATAAAAATCATAAAAAGCAGGCCATAAAGTCCCTTTTCTTAAAGCTTCGTTTGGTGGGAATTGGGGTAAGTTAGGTGGTTGAAAGCCCATAAATAGGTGTGGGGGAGTTGAGTAGTATTTCTTTCCAATTGGAGGGCAAGGATCATTTGGACCGTGATAAGGTATGTAAGATTTCATGAATTTATCCATATTACACGCCTCCTTTATAAATGAAATATTCATCACTATGTATTGTATTCGTACATAATTGCAAATTATGACTCATATAGAAAACTAAAAGGGGCAGGGGGAGTGCGGATGGAAAGTGTTACAACATGTATTGTCTTAGAATCTAAAAACTTAAAGGAAACATTATATTTTTATGAAGGAATTCTAGGGTTTAAACCGAGCAAGGAGAGGCCACAAATACGTGTAACAGGTGTGTGGTATGATATTGGTTTAACGAGAATTTGTTTTGTTGTAAACAGGGGACTGGGAGAGCATAGAGAGACTGTTATATCATCAGTGAAGGAACTATTGTTACAAGCTACAAATATCGAGCGTTTAAAGAAAAAGTTAGCGTTTTATCAAATATCATTTGTAGAAAAGCGCCGCGGTGAAGAAGTTAGAATAATATTTCATGATCCAGATGGTTATAAACTCCAATTTATTTCAATAGAGAACATGGAAGAGAGTCTTTTACAATGTAATAATCTGAATGGTGAATGAAAAAAATATTGACAAGCTTAGGTAAATATTTTAATGTGATTGTATAAAACTGTGTATATAAAGGGGAGTAACTTATTACAGTAAAGTCGTCATTACAGGGAGAAACCCTCGGCTTTATTGGCAACGTTTCGTTGTTAGTGAGACCTTTACCAGCAATGGTAAAGGCCCCTTCTTGTCTTTTTTAGGACCCTTACCATATTTGGTAGGGTCCTTTTTGTATACAAAGAGAGGAGAAATAAAAATGAAAAAACTTATAAGTAGATTAAGAGTTGTATTTCATGTCCGCCGTTTCGTTCCATTCCTATTTGACTTTTTTACTTCAAAAGAGGTTTCAATAAAGAAGAAAATTTTATCTATTGCTTTTTTAGTTGGTTATGTAGCGATGCCGCTCGATTTAATTCCAGACTTCCTACCGTTCATTGGTATTTTAGATGATATTGGAATTGTGTTATTTATTTTGAACCGAATTGTAAAGATGGCGCCAGTTCAATTACAAGAAAAGCATAACGTAAACGTAGGATAGGAGTTGAAAATATGGAGCAAATTATTTTAGATATAATCGAGTTTTTAAAGCAGTTTTCTTATTTTGGAGTTGTGTTAGCATTAACGTTTGAATTTATTCCAGCAGAAGTAGTTTTGCCCATGGTTGGGTATTGGGTATATGAGGGAGATATGAATTTTTGGCTAGCTGTATTAGCTGGAACGCTTGGCGGAACGACAGGACCTTTAACGTTATATGCGCTCGGGTATTACGGTGGTCGTCCTCTATTAATAAAATACGGGAAATACTTCTTCATTAAAGAAGAACAAATTCAAAAAGCAGATGATTTCTTTGAAAAATATGGACCGGTTGTAGCATTTGTTGGACGCTTTGTGCCAGGAGTTCGAACGCTTATTTCCGTTCCATGTGGTATGGCGAAAATGAACATATGGAAATTTAGCATATATACATTTGTAGCAATGTTCCCATTAACGACTTTGTATATTTATTTTGGAATGAAATTAGGTCCGCATTGGGAAAAAGCAGCGGGTGTTGTTGGACAATATATGCTACCGATATTAGCCGTCGTTCTTATTATTGTAGGTGGTATTTTAATCTATAAATTTATGAAAAAACGAAACAGATCGGAATCTATCTAGTCATTGGTAATGGAATTTGCATATTTTTTGAAAATAGATGAATAGTACAGGCAAAAGACTCTGAGGGACATACACATATAGGGAATATAAAAGAGAGAGGGGAAACAACTATGTCTTGTGAGTGCTCAGGGTCAGCATTAACTTGCTGTCCAGATAAAAATTATGTACAAGATAAAGTGTGTAGTCCGTGGTCTGCTACTGTAGTTGCAACAGCAATTGATAATGTTCTTTATACAAATAATATTAACCAAAATGTAGTTGGTACTGGTTTTGTTAAATATGATGTTGGTCCAGGTCCAATTACTGTAGAAGCGCTTGATTCTGCTGGGGCTACAATTGATACACAAACATTAAACCCAGGAACGAGTATCGCTTTTACGTATCGCCGCTTTGCTAGTATACAAGTTGTGTTACCTGCAACACCTGGTGGAACGTATCAGGGAGAATTTTGTATTACAACACGTTATCCACTTTCATAGTAGAATAGGAGAGGATCGAAATGGGAATGAGAAGTTCCGGTTTGTCTTGTTGTTCTAATAAAACACTTGTGCAAGATCAAGTATGTACAGACTGGTCTATTACAGGTGCTGGTACTCAAATTGTATATACGAATAATATTACACAAGAAGTATATGGTTCAGGTTATGTGAAATATGATGTAGGCGCGAATCCCATTACAGTTGATTTTTTAGTCGGTGCTACAGTAGTTGATACAATTACTGTACAACCACAAAGTAGTGGTACTTTCACTGTACGATATTTTACTACTGTCCGAATTACTACGACAGGAACAACTGTTAATCAAGGCGAGTTTTGTATTACAGTACGTTATCCAATTTCATAAAAAAAGCATACCGTAAATGGTATGCTTTTTTTAATTGAGGAAGTAATAAAATTGGTATTCTATAAGCAACATGTAAATTGGCAACAGTACTTGCCTTCTAAATATAGTGAAGGATTATTTTGTATATTAATAATACTAACGGATTTTAAATCTTTACCTGTGTAAGATATTGTATTGCCAGGAAACACAGTGAAAATATTGGTTACTGCTCCAATGATTTGAATTGTAATTGCTTCAGTGCTGCTAGTACTATTGTAAACCGAGACAGTACCTGATATAAGCAGTATCCCATCACTTTGCCACAGTATCATTGATTGTAGTGCATCTTTGGTAGAGGGAATGGTGTTGTTAGTTATGAGGAAATTCCCTGCAAATTCATTTGTTACTCGCTCACAACTTGGATTTGGAGGAGGGGGCGGTGGACAAGGGTCTGGACAAATGATAGATAAAGGAGCGAAACAGCCAATATTTTTTTTGTTCTTCAATACAACCCCTCCTTTTTAAGTTGTCTTTTACTACTATTAAATGTAGAAGCATGGCCGATGTGTTAAGAAAAGAAGAAAATTTTTAAAATTAAGATTGTCTAATAGGCTTACAGCTTAACTTATCATTAATGTTATAGAAAAGATTATATGTGAATAGACATGGGAAAAGAATGATCAGACTCTTTTAGACAAAAGGTGGTTGTATACAATAGTACGAGTAATGTTGGACTTAACACTTAATTAACTGTATATTTACAAAAAACTAATAAAATTCATTTGTTATTTAAACGATATTAATATGTTTAAGATAAAATAGCCCTTGTAATGAATCAATTATTATGAGGAGGATTCACGTGGAAAGAACTGCTTTACGAAAAGTAAAAGGTCTTATTGGATTATTAATGGTGTTTGTATTGGCATTTGTATCATTACCGTGGAGTACGTCGGTTAAAGCGGAAGAGAAAAAGCAAGAAAAGGCACCAAGTGAGAAGAAAATCGTTTTCCCAGTTGTAAGTGATGTGCATATTAAAGATAGTGGAACAGATGATACGTTCCGCTGGAAAAGAGCGATTGAGCAATTTAATACGCTTGCACCAAAGCAAGATGCGTTTGTCATTGTAGGTGATTTTACTGATTCGGGTTCAGTAAAGCAATATGATCGTTTCATGCAAGTGTATAACGAAAATGCAAATAAAGATGCGGTACGAATGAATTCTCTAGGTAATCATGATTATTGGAACGGCTTATCTGTAGAGGGAGCACAGAAGCGTTTCTTAGAAAAGACAGGAATGGAATCGGTTTATTATCATAAGGTGGTAAAAGGGTATCATTTCCTTGTTATGTCTCCAGAGGATGGGACAACACATGGCTATTATTCGGACAAGCAAATTAATTGGTTAAAAGAAGAAATGGCAAAGGCACAAAAAGATGATCCAGAAAAACCGATTTTTGTGTTTTTACATCAACATATTAAAGATACAGTGTACGGTAGCCAAGAATGGGGAACGAAAGATAGTGCGAAAATTAATGCGGTATTAAAAGAATACCCACAAGTAATTACGTTTTCAGGTCATTCACATTATCCGTTAGATGATCCAAGATCGATTCATCAAAAAGATTTTACGTCTGTTGGAACATCTTCTGTAAGCTATATGGAAGTTGAAGGCGGTAAAGTACAAGGGAATATCCCGCCAGGAGCTAGTACATTAAGCCAAGGTTTATTGGTAGAGGTAGATGACAAAGAGGTAACAATTAATCGCCGTGATTTCCATACAAACTCTTGGACAGGTGAGCCTTGGAAAATTAAATTACCAACGAAAAAAGAAGGATTCAACTATGGAGAAGATCGTGATAAAGAAAAGCCATACTTTGCGAAGGATGCAAAGCTTGCTGTATCAAATGTAACGGAAAATGCGGCAACAGTAACATTCCCGCAAGCATTGGACAACCTTCTTGTTCATTCTTATCGCTTGCAAGCAAAGGATAAACAAACAGGTGAGATTAAAAATAAGCTATTAGCATTCTCAGAGTTTTATCGAGATCCAGTGCCGAAAGAACTGACATTTACACTTGCAGGACTAGATGGCGGGAAAACATATACACTTGAAGTTGTTGCGATTGATTCATTTGGCAATGAAAGTGTACAACCATTAACGGCAGAAATTACTACGAAAAAAGATAATATTGACCCGAATGTGAAAGTACCAAAGGCAGATGTTTTTGATGTAAACTTTGCAGATGGTACATTTAAAGACAGTTCATCATTTGGTACAAAAGGTGATGTTAAGGGCAATGTGACTATTGAATATGATAAAGCATTGAAAAAGAATGTTATGAAGTTAAACGGAAAAGCAAATACATTTGGATACCTTCCATTTTCAGCAGCACAAAAAGAAAAAGTAGCAAATTCATTTACGTTAGAAACTGTATTTTCAATGAATGAAATTCGTGGACAAGGTATTTTGCAAAATACAGAGAGCGGTGGAATTGGTTTTGAGTCTACAGGAAGTGGCTATGTAGAATTATGGGCTCATATTGGTGGAAGCTATAAACGTGTGGGTGTTCAATTAGAAGCAAACAAAACGTATCATTTAACAGGAACATATAACGGCAGTGAAGTAGCAATTTATGTAGATGGTAAAAAAGTAAATAGTCAGCCGGCTCAAGGGAAAGTATATCACCCGAACGTACCATTCGCACTTGGTGCAGATCCTGATAGCAACGGAAATGGCGGTATTCCGTTAAATGGACAAATTGCATTAGCAAAATTATATAGTAAAGCATTAAGTTCTTCAGAAGTAGTAGCGGCATATAACGAGTTTTCTACTCGTACAAAATTAGAGCAAGTAAATACGTTATATGAAGAAATCGGAAAAGTGAAAGAAGTATTGGCAGGTACTTATGAATTTGGTGAAAAGCCAGGTCAGTATTCACAAGCAGCTTTTAACGAATTACAAAGAAGCTATGACAATGCAAAGAAAGTGTTTGAGAATATAGCGAGTACAGGAGAACAAATTGTTCAAACGTATAATGAATTAAAAACAGCAAACCAAACATTTGTCCAATCAAAGGTAGCAGAAGAACAGCCAAAAACACCGAAAGAAAAATTACAAGTGAATATTGAATCTGCAAAAGCTTTAGTAAAGAAAGCGCAAGATGGAAATGTAACAGACGGTTCTGTTAAATCATTAAGTCAAAAAATCACAGTTGCGGAAGCTGTGTTAAAAGATAAAAATGTAAAAGATGAGTATGTGGAATCAATGAATCGTACGCTAGAGCACGCTATTTCACTTGTTGAAAAAAGCATCAACAAATAAGGTATAAGAAAAAGAAGCTTATCATGATAGGCTTTTTTTTTGTTATACTAAAAGTAGTATAGAAAAAGGGAGCGAATAATTTGGAAGAGAAAAAGCTAAAAAGAATTCTTGAATATGTATGGATCGCCGTTGTGCTCCTTGTAGGATATTATTTATTAAAAGATAAAAGTATATGGATTCTATTTTTAATGACATTTTTATTAGCGGGATTAGGAACGCTATTTATTAACTTTTTCTTTGATAGTGTAAACGCGTGGAGAAAGAAAAAGAAAGAGACGAAGTAAGGGAGAATAAAGTGAAACTTTAATCAGTGGGAGTCTTACTGCCCGGCAAATAGCGGGATAGGTATACAAAAGTTGATCGGTATATTTTTCGTTTTACAATCGTTAATGAAAATAGCTCGCCTTTATTATAGGCGAGCTATTTTTTTATACTTCTTTTTTCTCATCATTTGTTTTTTTAGTAGCTAAATGACTATGTTTTCTAGAGTAGAAGAAGTATACGCATAAACCGACTATAAGCCAAAATGAAAAGCTGATCCATGTCGTTTTGGACAAATTAGTCATTAAATATAAACAACAAAGAATAGCGACAACCGGTAGTACAGGTACGAGTGGTGTGCGGAAGCCTCGTTTTAAATCAGGATGAGTTTTCCGTAAAATAAGTACAGCAAAGCAAACGAATGTGAAGGCTGTTAACGTACCGATGTTTACTAAATTCGCTAGTAAATGTAGGTCTAAAAGTCCTGCTAATAAAGCTGCAAATACTCCAGTAATCCATGTGTTTAATAAAGGGATTTTTACTTTTTTATTTACGCGTGATAAAGCTTTTGGGAGTAAGCCGTCTCGGCTCATTGCATAAGAAACACGAACTTGTCCATACATAACGACTAAAAGAACGGTTGTCATTCCTGTCATCGCACCAACTGCAAGTAGCCCCGCAATAGTATCTTCACCAACGAAATGTAGTGCAAATGCAACTGGATCAGAAACGTCTAATTGCGTATAAGGAACCATGCCTGTTAAAACGAAAGATACGATCATGTATAAAACTGTACAAATAAGAAGGGAACCTATAATGCCAATTGGTAAATCACGCTGCGGTTTTTTCGTTTCTTCTGCCGCGGTTGCGATTGCATCAAAACCTAAAAAGGCGAAGAAGACAGTGGCAGCTCCGGTAATAATACCGTCGTACCCGAATGGAATGAACGGTGTCCAATTTTCAGGCTTTACATATTTTGCGCCTGCTACGATAAAGGCGATAATAACTGCTAATTTGATAAGGACCATAACATTATTAATGCGTGCGCTTTCGCGTATACCAAAACTTAAAAGCCCAGTAATGAGAAGTAAAATACAAACAGCTGGTAAATCAATGAGACCACCTTTTCCTGTACCAGGGGCCGAGGAAATAATGGTGGGAAGGTGTATATTGAACCCTTGAAGCAATGATTGTAAGTATCCAGACCAGCCAACAGCTACCGCTGCAACAGCGAGTAAATATTCGAGCATTAAACACCAACCAACGATAAAGGCGACGACTTCCCCGACTGTCATGTATGCGTAAGTATACACACTTCCTGAGACAGGAATAGAAGAAGCAAATTCGGCATAACAAAAGGCTACACAAGCACAAGTAAATGCAGCAATAAGGAATGATAGCATAATACCAGGGCCAGAATGTTTTGCCGCTACGATACCTGTTAATACAAAAATCCCTGTCCCAATTACGGCGCCCATTCCTAAAAACGTTAAATCAAGTGCCGTTAATGTTCGATCTAGCTGTCGTGGTGATTCAGTACTAAGCGCTTTTTTTCGTAATAATGACTTCACTTTGAACTCTCCTCCTTTAGTTTTCATTTCCATAACTGCGAATATAGTACGAGCCCATTGGAAAAGAGTATGTAAGTGAATGAAAATACAGTTATGGTATGTAGTTTTTTAAAATTTCTGGGTTAATCTTATTATAATTCAGAATATTTTGTCAAATAAAATTTTAACAAATAAAAAGCCGGTTGTAAGGAGAAACTATGTGCAGAAATAGATGCAGGTTAACAATCAGTAGAGATGAAGAATAATCCACTGATTAAAGTTTTACTTTATTATAGTAGGAGAAGATGTTATGTTATTTTATTTTGAACTTGTCGTCATTTTACTTTGTACGAAATTAGCTGGTGATATTAGCGTTAGACTTGGCCAGCCTTCTGTACTCGGTAAATTAATCGTTGGTATTATTATCGGTCCGGCTTTGCTAGGTATTATTAATAGTTCAGAACTTATTGATGAGCTTAGCGAAATTGGTGTTTTGCTACTTATGTTTATGGCAGGACTCGAGACTGATTTAGAAGAGTTAAATCGTAATTTAAAATCTGCATTCGCAGTAGCGATGGGAGGAATTATTTTCCCATTCCTTGGTGGGTATTTAGCAGGACTTGCGTTTGGAATGTTACAGTCGCATGCGATTTTTTTAGGGTTATTACTTTGTGCCACTTCGGTTAGTATTTCTGTTCAAACACTAAGAGATTTAGGGAAAATGAATACGAGAGAAAGTACGACGATTTTAGGTGCAGCTGTATTTGATGATGTAATTGTCGTTATTTTATTAGCATTTGTGATGAGTTTTTTAGGTACACAAGATGTAAATGTAACGCTAGTCATTGCAAAGAAAATTATCTTTTTTGTAAGTATTGTTTTCATCTCTTGGAAAGTTGTTCCATGGATTATGAAAATGCTCGTACCACTTCGCGTAACAGAAGCATTAATTAGTGCAGCTCTTATTATTTGTTTCTCTTTTTCGTATTACAGTGAAATGATGGGGATTGCAGGTATTATTGGAGCATTCGCAGCTGGAATTGCCATTTCTCAAACAGAGTATAAGCATGAAGTGGAACATAAAATTGAACCAATTGCTTATGCAATATTTGTTCCAGTGTTCTTCGTAAGTATCGGAATGGAAATTACATTTCAAGGTATAGGAAGCCAGCTTTGGTTCATTATCATCATGACTCTTATTGCGATATTCACAAAGTTAATCGGATCAGGTTTAGGCGCAAGACTGACAGGATTCAACCTTCAATCTTCTATTAGTATCGGTGCGGGAATGGTTTCGCGCGGAGAAGTGGCGCTTATCATCGCAGCAAATGGACTTGCGGCGAATTTGTTAGCGAAAGAAAATTTCACAGCGATTGTCATTGTTGTTATATTGACGACAATTATTACGCCGCCGCTTTTGAAGAAGTATTTTGTATAGAGAGGAAGGGCTTATCTGATGTAGGTAAGCTCTTTTTTTATTGCAAAATGCAGTGGTCATGTAGCATGAATGGATTGTAATTATGATAAAATCTATGTATGTGATATGACAAGGAGAGGGAAGTGTGAAGATTACAAAGGGGAAAGTTATAGGTGTAATCATACTTATTGCACTATGTATACCATTTACTGCATGGAAAGATTCAAAAGTGAAAAATTTTCCAGTTTCTATTTTTTCTTCCTATGTAGAAGATGAAAATCCGAAAGACTATAAGTACACTGCTTTTGTACCTGACTTTGCAATTTGGATACATGGATGGGAAAAACAGCGATCTGAAGGTGAAATAACGTCATATAAAAAAGGGGATCGAACTGTAATTGTTCACCATCCACCTGGCAATGATGGTTTTTATCTATATGATACAAATGATATTAGAGAATATACGCAACCATAAGAAGTGGAGGTTAAATAGTGAAAGCTTCAACATTACTATTTAAAATTGAAAGTAATATGGATCAATTTTCACCAGCCGAAAAGAAGGTTGCCATGTACATAATGGAGAATGCAGAAATTGTTCCGAACTTAACGACGAAAGAAGTGTCAACGAATGCAGGCGCAAGTGAGGCAAGTGTTGTTCGCTTTTGTAAGTCGATTGGGATTGGGAGCTTTAAATCATTTAAAATCGCGCTCGTTCGTGAATTAACGATTGCTGATTATAATATTAATGATTTTTCAGTGATGAATACGGAAGATGGACCGTACGACTTGTTTAATAAAGTTACATATGTGAATAAAGCTGCAATTGAGGCGAGCGTCACGGCGATAGATAAGAAGGAACTTGAGAGAGCTGCAGATCGTATTGTAAATGCGGATAAAGTTATATTTTACGGAGTAGGTGGTTCAGCTACTCCAGCGATGGACGGGGCTTATAAATTTACACGACTCGGATTTACAGCGATGATGCTATCTGATTTTCATATGATGTTACCGCTTGTGACGAATTTAAAAGAAGATGATATATTTGTTGCGATTTCAACTTCTGGTCGTACGAAAGATGTACTTGAAATGGCGCAATATGCGAAGAAGCGAGGGGCTACAGTTATTGCGATTACGAAGCTAGACCAATCATCTCCGTTATATAAAGCGGCAGACATTCGCCTTTGTATGCCAGATGTAGAGCAAGACCATCGCATTGCGAGTATTGCTTCGAGAATGACGCAACTGAATATGATTGATGCTTTATATGTGATTACTTTCAATCGAATTGGTAATAAAGTATTAGATCAATTTATGGAGACGAGAGAAGAAGCATTACGGTTACGGAAATTGAAGTAGAAGAAAAGATGGGGAGACTCATCTTTTTTATTATCTTTGACACAAATATGTCATGTTGTGAAATTTAATTTCATAAAATAAGAAAGAGTTATTGATTTTTAGTTTCTTAAAGTTATAATAAAAGTGTGAAATATAATTTCGAAGAGGGTGGCAATATGTTAGAGAATTTATCGACAGAACACCGTAATGAGAAAACGATGAATCTAGATGAGATGAGTATAAAAGAAGTTTTACAAAGTATGAATGAAGAAGATCGAACTGTTGCGTTAGCAGTTGAAAATGAAATAGAAGAAATTGAAAAGGTTGTACAAATTGTTACTAAGTCTTTTGAAGAAGAAGGCCGTTTAATTTATATTGGGGCTGGTACGAGTGGCCGTTTAGGCATTTTAGACGCAGTGGAATGTCCCCCGACATTTGGAACAGATGATAACATGGTTCAAGGATTTATAGCAGGTGGATTGAAAGCGTTTACTAAGGCGGTGGAAGGTGCCGAAGATCGTGAAGAGTTAGCAAAAGAAGATTTAAAAAGTATTGGATTAAACGAGAAAGATACGGTTATTGGAATTGCAGCAAGTGGTAGAACACCCTATGTAATTGGCGGATTGAAATATGCAAGTAGCGTGGGAGCAAGTACAGCTAGTATTTCCTGTAATAAAAATGCTGAAATAAGTAAATATGCAAAACTAAATGTGGAAGTGGAAACAGGCGCAGAAATATTAACAGGCTCAACACGGTTGAAGGCTGGAACAGCGCAAAAGTTAGTACTCAATATGATTTCTACAGCGTCTATGATTGGTGTAGGGAAAGTATATAAAAACTTAATGGTAGATGTTCAATCTACAAATGAAAAATTGGTAGAACGCTCAAAACGAATTATTGTTGAAGCGACAGGCGCTAGTTATGAAGTAGCTACAGAGTGTTATGAGAAAGCAGATCGAAATGTGAAAGCTGCAATCGTTATGATATTACTACAGTGTGAATATGGGGAAGCACTAGAAAAATTAAAAGGTGCGAAAGGATTTGTGAAGAAAGCACTTTAAACTTTGGGGAGGGGGATTCTATTATGAAGAAAGAAGAGAGAATGGCCAAAGAGATTTCAGAGCAACTTGGGGGAGTAAAAAATATTCGTGGCATTGCTCATTGTATGACGAGACTGCGATTAACGCTTCATGATGAAAGTAAAGTGAATATGGACCTTTTGAAAAAGGTTGAAGGGGTTATGGGCGTTATTGAAGATGAGACGCTTCAAGTTGTTGTTGGACCAGGGACAGTAAATAAAGTAGCAGCTGAGATGGAAGGTTTAACGGGACTGCGAATTGGTGAGGTGGCAGATCACCACCTTGAAGATCTTGGGCAAGAGATGAAGTCAGAGATTAAGAAGAAAAATAATACACCAGTGAAAAACTTTTTAAGAAAAATAGGAAGTATTTTCATTCCGCTAATTCCGGGGCTTGTTGCGTCAGGAATTATAAATGGGGTTGCTAACTTTGCGAAAAACGCAGGTGCTGACCCGAATGCAACGTGGCTACAAATGCTACTACTTATTGGCGGCGGTATCTTTACATTCTTAGGAATTTTAGTCGGTTGGAATACAGCGAAAGAATTTGGCGGGACACCAGTTCTTGGGGCAATTGCAGGTATTTTAATTTTCAACCCAGCGATGGCGAATGTAAAATTATTCGGTGAAGCGCTCGTACCCGGACGGGGCGGATTGTTTGCAGTTATTTTTGCAGCATGGCTTATGGTTGTAGTAGAAAGACAAGTTCGAAAAGCAGTGCCAAATGCAGTTGATATTATCGTGACACCGCTCATTACTGTGTTAGTAGTAAGTATCGTAACGATGTTAGCGATTCAGCCAGTAGCAGGTTTCTTATCTGAAGGAATTACAAGCGGAATTAATGGTATTTTAAGTATTGGTGGCGCATTTGCTGGAGCAGTGCTTGCTGGAACATTTTTACCTCTCGTTATGGTCGGATTACATCACGGTTTAACACCAATTCATATGGAGTTTATTAATCAAACGCACGTAACGCCTTTATTACCAGTACTAGCAATGGCTGGGGCTGGGCAAGTAGGAGCAGCGATTGCGATTTTTGTAAAAACAAAAAACAAACGACTTCGTAACGTAATTAAAGGTGCATTACCAGTTGGATTTTTAGGAATTGGCGAACCGTTATTATACGGGGTTACATTACCACTTGGGAAACCGTTTCTTACAGCTTGTTTAGGTGCAGCAGTTGGCGGTGCATTCCAAGCAGTTATGAAAACAGCCGCACTCGGAATCGGTGTATCAGGATTATCATTAATTCCGTTAATTGCTGATAATAAATATTTATTATATTTCCTTGGATTAGTAGTGGCATATACGTTCGGATTCATCTTTACGTACTTCTTCGGATTCAAAGAAGAAATGGCAGAAAACATATAGAGAAAGGGATTCCTTTCTCTTTTTCTATTCATAGAAAGGGAGATTCATATGATCGGAGTTTCAATTTATCTTGCAAAAGAACGAGTAGAGAAGCAAGAAGAGTGGCTAAAAGTAGCGAAGGAAAACGGGTTTTCATCTATTTTTACATCACTTCATATACCAGAGGATGATCCTGGTACGTATAAAGAGTTAATTCAAATACTTGGGAAACAGGCTCTTGAAAATGAAATGGAATTAATGGTCGATGTTTCTTCAAAATCGTTACACCATTTAGGTATGACGTACGAAAATGTCGAAGAGTTAGTAGACTGGGGCATTACTGGTTTACGAATGGATTACGGTATTACGCCAAAAGAAATCGCACGTGTATCTCATAAGATGAAGGTAGCTTTAAATGCGAGTACGATTACAGAATCATTTTGGAAAGAGTTACTTGCGGAAAATATACGAGTAGATCGTGTAGAAGCGTGGCATAATTTTTATCCACGTCCAGAAACAGGACTAGCAAAGTCGTTTTTGCAAAAACAAAATAAATATTTACATGAGTGCGGAATAAAAACGATGGCGTTTATTCCGGGAGATGGTGAAAAACGCGGTCCGTTATATGAGGGTTTACCAACTTTAGAAAAACATCGCAGTATGCGCCCGCTTCAAGCATATTTAGAACTTGTGCAAGATTGTGCTGTTGATAAAGTTTTAATTGGCGATATAAGCGGGAGTTTAGAAAGTGTACAAGAAATCTCGAGTGCGAGTGGTGGGATTATTCCAGTGCGATATGAGTCATTTATAAATGCAAGTGAAGTATTAAAAGTGGTAGAGCAAGTGCATACAAATAGGTTAGATCCGGCTCGTGATGTAATTCGTTCTGTAGAATCGCGCGAAGAAAATAAAGTTGCATTACAACCGATGAATACAATTTCAAGAAAACGAGGCAGTATTACAATTGATAATGAATTGTACGGTAGATATGCTGGGGAGATGCAAGTTGTTGTAAATGATTTACCTGTAGATGAGAAAGTGAATGTTGTCGGAATGGTTGTGGAAGAGGACGTGCCGTTATTGCCTTATATTGGTGCTGGAAAAAACTTTCAACTTTTTCTGTGTGATAGAGTAAAAGCTTGAATTAGCACTATTTTATAAAAAACATTATCTGCAAAAAGGATAATGTTTTTTTGTTTCTTTAAAAAAGCATTTGACGAATGAAAAGAAATACCGTATTGTTTTGTCTTGTGAATAAATGTTCACCATAACGAAACAAAAAAGGAGAGTTCAGAATGAATCAATATATTGGTAATTTAATTATTCGTATCGTATTAGGAGTTACTTTTTTTGCACACGGTTTAGCAAAGTTTCAATCAGGTATAGATAACGTAGCAGGATGGTTTACAAGCATCGGTTTACCAGGTGGTCTTGCATATGGCGTAGCAACAGTTGAATTAGTTGGTGGTATATTATTAATTATCGGTTTAGGCGTGAGGTATGTAGGATTGTTATTCGCTCTTATTTTGGCTGGAGCTATCGTAAAGGTAAATGGAGCAGCAGGCTTATTAGGAGATGGAAAGAATCCGGGATATGAATTAGATCTTGCATTATTATCAATGGGTGCGTATTTATTCGTTGTAAAAGCAGAAGGATATGTAGATCGCTTCTTAAAAGAGAAAGTAATGAAAACGAAGTAAATTTTATTTTTTTAGTGTTGACTTGACGACTTGGTGTAACTATAATGATTACATCAAGTCGATTAGTAATAAAATGATTCGTATATTTTTTTATTCTGGTTGTAACTAACTTAGTTACAACCAGAATAAAGCTTAAAGAATAAAGGAATATAAAAGAGTAAATAAAAAGTGGAGGAAATAACATGTCAAAATTACATTTAGAGGTTTTTACAGGATCTGAGCAAGCATTTCAAGTTACATCCACAATTGTATACGGAGAAAAAGATGCAATTCTTATCGATGCACAATTTTTATTAAGTGATGCGCACCGTTTAGCAGCTCAAATTATTGAAACAGGAAAGAATTTAACTCATATTTATGTGACTCATTTCCATCCAGATCACTATTTTGGATTAAATGTATTACATGAAGCATTTCCAGAAGCGAAGATTGTTGCATTACGGAATACTGTTGAAGATATTCGTAACACATTTGAGAAGAAAGTGGAACAGTGGAAACCATCTATTGGGCATAATGTTCCTCATCAACCAATTGTTCCAGAGGAATTAACAGAAGAGAAATTGATTTTAGAGGGAAATGATTTAATCATTAAAGGTGGTTTGCAAGGTGATACACCGAATAATAGTTATGTATGGATTCCATCATTAAAAGCCGTTGTTACAGGCGATATCGTTTATAACAATACTTTCGTATGGACGTTAGAAACAGATGCTGAAGCTCGTCATAAATGGTTAGAAACATTAAGTGAACTTGAAAATCTTCATCCTGAAATTGTTGTAGCGGGTCATCGTGATTATGACGTACCAAATACAGCAGACGCGATTAAACATACTCGTAAATATTTAGTTGCATTTGATGAAGTTCTTGCAGGAAATCCTTCAAGTGAAGAAATTCAAACGGCAATAAAGGAACGGTTCCCGCACGTTAAAGCGTTAGAAATTGGACTTGT
Source organism: Bacillus sp. MYb56 (assembly GCF_002976445.1). NCBI lineage: Bacteria > Bacillati > Bacillota > Bacilli > Caryophanales > Bacillaceae > Bacillus > Bacillus sp. MYb56. The sequence continues at coordinate 63,042 of NZ_PCOH01000012.1, read as the reverse complement.
TTTAGCGGCAAACGCGTTTGGGGTGAAAAAATAATGAAGCAAAAAACAAATTTAGAAATTGTTCGAAGCACATATGAAGGATCAGCTTCTTCGAATGCAAAACATTTAGCAGAAGCATTTTCTGAAAAAGTGGAATGGACAGAGGCAGAAGGTTTTCCGTACGGCGGAACGTATATAGGTACAGAAGCTATAATGGAAAATGTATTTAGTCGTTTAGGATCAGAATGGGATGATTATAAAGCGAGTGTAAAGACGTACCATGAAGTAAACGGAAAAGATGTGATTATTGCTGAAGGTGTTTACTCAGGAGTTTATAAAGAGACGGGAAAATCATTTGAGGCGGAATTTGTTCATGTGTGGCAGCTTGAAAATGGAAAAATCGTGAAATTTAAGCAATATGTGGACAGTTACATTGTACGAGAAGCGATGAAGGCTTAAAATGAAATAAGGAAACAAATGGAATCGACTATGTGCAGGCGATTCCATTTGTTTATGTAATTATTAGGGGGAATGGGGAGTACATAATATGAAAAAATGGATAATAGGGACAATTACAATGATTGTAATTGCGGTAGGAGCTGTATTCGGTGTTACTAAACTTCTTAATTATATAGAGGAGGAGGAGAAGAGCCTTAAAGTACAAAAAGTAATGGATCAACAGGAGAAGAAAGTAAAGGAAGAGAAGCCACAAGTTAGTGAAGATGAAATTATTTCTACAATGCATAGGATGGTACATCAAAAAGTGAAATCCTCTGAGAAATGGGGATTTATCGAAATGACAAATAAGGAAATTAGTAGTGCGAAGAACGCAGTAGAAAGCAGTACTAATTTTAAATATAAATCAAAGCTACTTTCTACTTTAGAGCGCTGGGAGAAAGGGGATTTTTCACAGACGGTTGAGGAGCATAACTTTTTGTGGGAAATTCAAGGTGGTGATACCGGAAAGGCAACAGAACGTTTATCGCCAGAAGAAGAAAAACAGTATGTGAAAGAAATGAAAGGTAAATAAAAACATCGCCACTCTGGTGGCGATGTTTTTTCATTAAGAATGCTTTCGTACTAAAGCTCTAGTCGTCTGAGGAGAAACAGTTTTAAAATGAGAAAATAAATAACACCCTGTCACGACGATGATTGTACCGGAAATTTGAATCCATGTTAATTCTTCTCCAAGGAAAATAAATGCTAAAATAGCTGTGAAAATTGGATTGAAATTTAGAAAAATCCCCGATGTAGTAGCGCCTAATTTCTGTACACCAATATTCCAAAACACCATACAAAGTACCGTTGAAATGAGTCCTGTATATAAAAGTGATGTAATGAAAGAAGAATTAATATTGGAAACAGTGAAGCTTCCTATGTTAAATGGTAGTAATAAAATAACGCCGAAAATACCAGAATATAATGTTGCCATGAGTGGTGTAGTTGTTTTTGTAGCCCATTTACTACAAACAGAATAGATTCCCCAAATACAAACAGCCGCAATCATCCATAAATCCCCGCTATTAAAATGTAGTGAAAATAAAAGAGCAAAGTTTCCTTTTAAAAGAACGAGGATGACCCCGAAAAATGAAAGAATCATAGAAAGAACTTGAAGCGTATTTACTTTTTCTTTTAGAAATAGCACAGAAAATAATGCAATTGAAATAGCGTTCAATGTAGAAATAAGACCTACATTCGTTGCGGATGTTTTTTCTAATGCTAAAAATTGAAAAATGTTGAAAAGAGCGACGCCTGTAATTCCCATAATTACTAACGGGATTATAGCAGCACGCGGTGGAATAATTTTCTTCTCTTTAAACCATACGAGTGGTAATAAACAAACAATCGCAATCATCCATCTTAAACTTGTCAGTGTCATCGGAGACGCATGATCGACAAGTGATTTCCCAACGACAAAATTTCCTCCCCATAATAAGCTTGTTAATAATAGTAAAAAGACGTAAAAATAAGGCATACTAAAAACCCCTTTGTTGAAATAAGAATGAACTGTAAATAATTTTAGCATTTTTCTTTATTATCTAATATATTCTTTTGTATAATGGTAAAAACTCGATAAAATGTTTCGTTAGAAATCTTATTTACAGAAAAACATTCATTTTTATATAAGTTATGAGATGTTTCTTCGAATAATCGTCGGTAAGAAAAAAGGGGGAATTTTGATGGAGTCATCTGTTATTAAAGTGCTTGATGATTTGGATGTGAAAATTTTAGATATATTGCAGAAAGAATCACAAGTAAGTAATGCAGAGCTTGCACGCCGTGTTAATTTATCTCCAGCTGCGATGCATGCACGAATAAAAAGGTTAGATGGGGAAGGTTTTATTGATAAGCAAGTAGCAATTTTAAATCAAGAAAAGCTTGGATTTGATTTATTATGTTTCATTTTTATGAGTACGAATATTCATCAGTATGAAAAGCTGGAAGTGTTAGAACGAGAATTAGAATCTATGCCTGAAGTGTTAGAATGTCACTGTTTAACAGGAGAGTATGATTATTTATTAAAAGTTGCGAATCGTGATCGTAAAGAACTGGAGCAGTTTATTAGAAAGTTGAACAAGCTTGGTATTACACGGATACAGACGAGTTTAGCACTTCGTGAAATTAAATATTCGACGGTATTGCCGATACGAAATGAGGAACCGAGCATCGATTAAGTTGCTTGGTTTTTTGTTTGTGTAAAGTGAAACTTTAATCAGTGGGGGTTTTGTTCATCCACCACTGATTATTAGCCTTCACCAATCGGGCGTTTAGGGGCAGTTGATCTCCCACCTACCTTCTTTGCTTCAGCCGAATTTTGAGGTGGGAGTCTTACTGCCCGTTAATGCGGGATAAAATTCAGAAAAGTGATTGACGGAGAGAAAAGAGAGATGTATTATTATATGAAATTATGAATTAAAATTCATATAATGTTATAAATATTAACACTGGGGCAAGGGGATATAATATGAAAATCTTTAATGCGGTTACAAGTGATGTGAAAGAAATTTATAATCTCATTGAAATGTATGCAAAAGAAGGAGTTGTTTTGCCGCGTTCTCTTTTGTCTCTCTATCAATATTTACAATGTTTATATGTTATGAAAGAAGGAGAGGAAGTCGTTGGAGTTGCTGGTTTACATGTGTTAGGAGAGGACCTTGCAGAAGTACGATCGTTAGTAGTTTCGCATACATATGCAGGAAAAGGGATAGGGCGTATGCTCGTGAGTCATGTGATGGAGGAAGCGACGAAAATAAATGTAAAAAGAGTGATTTCTTTAACGTATGAAACAGTATTTTTTCAAAAGTGTGGATTTGATTTTGTAAATAAAGAATTGCTGCCAGAGAAAGTATGGGTTGATTGTAGACATTGTCCAAAAGTCAATTATTGTGATGAGGTGGCGATGATACGGTATGTTGGATGAAATTTTTAGAGAGAAAAAAGGCCCACTATTATTTAAGAAATAGTGGGTATCTATATTTTAATACAAAATGAGATGGTATTAGGAATTTGAATTCGTTTTTCTCACGGCAAAATTATAAAGTGGATCTCTAAGTTCATAGTTATACGTAGAACCATCGACAAGCCCTACAACTTTATCGCTATCATAAAGGTCGAGCATAAATTGTGCCATTTGTTTTGCAGTGTGGAATTTCGGTACAACATTATCGTATTGGAACTCATCAATATCAAATGAACGTTTTGCGAATTCTGTTTCAGTTGCAGCAGGAGCTAAAACTTTTGCTTGTAGTTTTGCACCTTGTTCTTTCAGTTCGTGAGATAGTCCTTCTGTAAATGCACTTACATAAAATTTCGTAGCGCAATACGTAACAGCATCAGCAACAATCGTGTATCCACCGCCTGATGAAACGTTAATAAGCTGTGTTCCTGCGGTCATTGAATAATCTCGAACGAAAAGGGAAGATAGTATTGTTAGTGCTTCTATATTTACATGCAACATCGTTTCTATCTTGTTTAAATTTTGTTCAGCAATTGAGGCGAAATTACCAAAACCTGCGTTGTTAATCCACGTTTCAATTTGAAAACTTTGTAGACTTTCATAAAATTTATAAACTTCTTCAGTGACTGATAAATCAGTTCTTCGAATGACAACATCCAATTCCGGATGCATTTCGTTAATTTTCAATTTTAATTCTTCTAATTCTGCTTGTCTTCGAGCTACAAGTATTAAGTTTTTTCCGCGAGATGCAAAGGCTAAAGCGGATTCATAGCCAATTCCTGAACTAGCACCAGTAATAACAGTATATTTCATATAAAAGCCTCCTAAATTCAAATTAATTTATCATGGTTAGATTGTATTTGTTAGAGTATACTCTAAGTCAAATGTTTTTTATAATTTGGATAAGGCAGTAAAATATATGAGAGTAAATGGCGTGCGGAGGGAGAATGGTTATGTACACAATTAGCGAGGTAGCTAAATTATTAGGAGTGAGCACACATACATTACGTTATTATGAAAAGGAGAACATATTAATTGCAAATCGCGATGCAAATGGGAATAGATTGTATGAAGAGTCACATATAAAGTGGTTGCAGTTTGTAATGAAATTAAAACAAACACAAATGCCGATAGCGAAAATAAGAGAATATGCTAGATTATATTTAGAAGGGGAGCATACAACCGAAGCTCGTTTACAGCTCTTAGAAGATCATAGGAAATCTATTCAGATTCAAAGAGAAAATTTAGAAGTTACAGAGAAGATGCTCGAAAATAAAATTATTGCATACAAAGACTCGTTGAAAAGTAAATAGCGTACAAAATATTTCGTTCTTTGTTGCATGTTGAAAAGGGAGTACAGGTTTTTGTTTTGGAATTTATCTATGAGTATTTTATTATAATGTGCCGATAAATTAAAAAAGAGCAGTTAGCTAAAAGCAACTGCTCGATTCAAAGGGATCTCCAAGGGGGGAATGGAGAAAATATTATGTTACTACCATTATTGACAGATTATTAAGAAATATTCATGTGGATTTAAGAAATTTAAAATATTTTTTGGTTAATAGAATCCGGGTGTTGACACTTTATCAATTGGTCATGTAGAATGTTTATGAATGACATTCAGTCATTTTTTCTGTGAAAGGGTGTAGATAAGCAACTTTTATATGTAGTTAGCTTAATAACGGAACAAATATAAGGATAAATGAGGATGATATTGGTTTTTTAAATAGTAGTTAGAGTGAGATTATATTTTTTAAATTAAAAATGACTGACGGTCAGTCAGTGAATAATAGAAGGTGAGAGATATGAAAAATAAAGCTTGGTTATATGTCATATTAACATGTATTTTTGAAGTCTTTTGGGTGTTTGGTTTTAATACAGCTCATACTTGGTGGCATTGGGTCATTATTGTAGGAGTTATCGCTGTTGATTTTTACTTCCTATCGAAAGCGTGCGAACATCTTGCAACAGGGACTGTATATGCTGTGTTTGCCGGAGCTGGTACGGTTGGTACTTTCCTAATGGATGTATTCCTTTTCGGCGGCAGTTTCAGTTTAGGAAAGCTATTCTTTATCGTAATGGTCGTAGCGGGCGTGATCGGTTTAAAATTAGCTGATAATAAAGAAGAAACCGCGGAAGAAATTGTGAAAGGAGCTGCTTAAAAATGGGTTGGATTTTCGTATTTTTTGCTGCAATTAGTGAAATAGTCGGTGTGATAGGCCTTAAAATGTATAGTAAAGATAAGACGTTAACAAATGGAGCGATTTATATAGGTGGATTTGCAACTTCCTTTGCATTCTTATACACATCTTTCTTGTTCTTACAAGTAAGTGTAGCTTATGCGGTTTGGATTGGCATTGGAACAGCAGGAGCTGTTTTATTAAATATGTTTCTGTTTGGTGAATCGAAAAGTAAGGCACGTTTGATTAGTGTAGCTCTTATCGTATGTGGAGTTACGGGATTAAAGGCTCTTTCATAAGAAAAGGATATTAAAGTTAAATCTCCTAACGATTTGTTGGGAGATTTTTATTATGAAAAGTGCACGATGATTGACAGTACAGCTAGTTATTTTATAAAATGAGTGACAGTCATTCAATACGCGTGTGAAAGGGTTTAGATGATGAATAAAAAAGAAAAAATTGTCTATGCAGCTATTGAGGTGTTTCAGGAAAAGGGCGTTGAAAAAACGAAGATTTCTGATATCGTGAAATTGGCTGGCATTGCACAAGGAACTTTCTATTTATATTTTCCTTCTAAGTTATCTGTTATGCCTGCAATAGCAGAAGTGATGGTTGAGAAGATGATACTTGCAGTGAAAGAAAAAGTACAGAACGATTCACCTTTTTCAAGTAAAGTTGAGCAAGTAATAGATGCAGTATTTACCTTTATAGCTGAATATCGTGAAATACAAGCATTAATGTATGCGGGCCTTGCATCAACTGAACATATAAAAGAATGGGAAGCTGTATATGAGCCTCTTTATATATGGCTAAGTGACTTTTTAAGTGAGGCAAAAGAATCAGGTGAAATTCGTGATTCGGTTCACGCTGAGCGAACAGCGAAGTTATTTATCGCTCTTGTTGAATCAGCAGCGGAACAAGTTTATTTATATGATCATAAAGATGATGAGCAAGTCGAGCTACAAAAGGCAGAAGTACTAGATTTTTTAACACATGCACTACATATAAAGAAGTAGTAAGATGAACCTGTCTGAAAAGGTAGGTTCATTTCTGCGGGAAACTGAATGATAGTCATTCACCCTGTGTTTATGTATGTGTGGAAGGATAGAGTGAAATTCTAATGAGTGGGGACATCTTTACTCAGTGTGAGCCCACAAATAGCAGGATAAAGAAAAAGCTTCTTGGGCATTATTTTTGAGAGGAACTACGGGAAGAGGTGTTAAAAATTGAAGAAACCGATAAAAGAACAAAAGATGGTATTGATCATTCTTTTGAGTAATATATTTATCGCTTTTTTAGGGATTGGATTAATCATTCCGGTTATGCCGTCCTTTATGAATGATATGAATTTAACAGGAAAGACGATGGGTTATCTCGTTGCAGTGTTTGCAATGGCGCAGCTTATTACTTCACCTATTACGGGTCGTTGGGTCGACATTTACGGTAGGAAGAAAATGATAATCATTGGATTATTTATTTTTGGTGTTTCAGAGCTTCTTTTTGGATTAGGTACAGATGTGTGGATGCTTTATGCAGCTAGGGTGTTAGGCGGAATTAGTGCCGCGTTTATTATGCCGGGTGTTACGGCATATGTTGCTGATATTACTTCTATTCAAGAACGTCCAAAGGCGATGGGATATCTTTCAGCGGCTATTAGTACCGGATTTATTATAGGGCCTGGAATCGGCGGGTTTATTGCAGAATACGGTATACGGGTGCCGTTCTTTGTGGCAGCAGTGATTGCCTTTGTTGCATGCGTGATTTCTATATTTATTTTGAAAGAGCCGTTAACGAAAGAAGAACTTGCAGAGATTGCAGCTAATACGAAAGAATCCAGCTTTATCGGAGATTTAAAGAAATCATTAAATCCAATGTATGCAATCGCATTTATTATTGTATTTGTACTCGCATTTGGATTATCAGCATATGAAACTGTGTTTAGCCTGTTCTCTGATCATAAGTTTGGTTTCACACCGAAAGATATTGCTGCAATTATTACGATTAGCTCCATCTTTGGGGTAGTTGTGCAAGTATTTATGTTTGGCAAATTGGTTGACATGTTCGGTGAGAAAGTATTAATTCAAATATGTTTAATTGTAGGTGCAGTATTAGCATTCGTCTCAACTGTAGTCTTTAATTATTGGATTGTACTTCTCGTTACTTGCTTTATTTTCCTAGCATTTGATTTGCTTCGTCCAGCTTTAACGACGTTTTTATCAAAAGCAGCTGGAAAAGAGCAAGGATTCGTTGCTGGTATGAACTCAACGTATACGAGTTTAGGAAATATCGCAGGACCAGCGATGGGCGGAATATTATTTGATATAAACATTAATTATCCATATGCATTTTCAGGTGTTGTTTTAATCGTTGGTCTCGGCATTACATTTATGTGGAGAGAGAAACAACTAGCTCAAAGTTTTGCGAAGTAATGTAGTGAATAACGAAAAGCCTCTTACTATTTTTATGGTAAGGGGCTTTTCGTTTATAAACTTAATCCAAACCGCTTTAATTCAATAAATATCCCCTCTAATTGCTTTCCTTTATCCGTTAACGTGTACTCTACGCGAGGCGGAACTTCTGGGTATACTTTTCTCGTTATAATCCCTTGCGTTTCCAATTCTTTTAGGCGAAGCGATAAAGTTTTCGGACTAATCCCATCCATTGATTTTTGTAAATCGCTAAATCTTAATGTTCCTTCGATAAGAAGATCGCGAATGATTAAAAACGTCCATTTTGTACTAATTACGTCAAGAGTTTTAGCGATAGGACAAGGTATACCAGGTAAACCTTTCGTTAATACAACTGGATCTATATTGCTCATGGAAATAGCCTCCATAAAAATTTTTTGAATGAATTTTCCTTATCGTATCACAAAACTATACTTTTGGTAACTATATGAAAAAAATATCACTACTTCCATAAAGGAAGTTAGTGCATATACAATAGCAATACGAAATACAAAGGGTTTGTATGAGGAGGAGGTGATTTTCATGGGTATGAAAAAGTTGTTTATGTTTCTTAGTTTTTTTGTCATTTGTATTGTGCTTGTAGCATGTAGTGTTGAGCAAAAAAATGGAATTCAGTTATTAAAGGAAATGCCGAAGCCAAAAGCAATGACAATTGATTCTTCATTAAGTAAAAAGGAAGCGACAGAAATCGTGCATGCAGCTCAGCGTTTTTATGCATTTTGGGATACAGGTAAAGAGGAGCTTATTCCGCAGACGGTTACTGAAAATTTTTTCGATAACACACTGCCGAAAGGTCGACCACAAGGCACTGAAGGATTAAAGCTTGCGGCGCAAAACTTTCGTAAAGTAGTTCCAGACATACATTGTGAAGTTGAAGATTTATTAGTGGTTGGTGATAAAGTAACAGCTCGTCTTTCTTTTACAGGAACTCATAATGATAAGAAAATCAATTTTTTTGCAATTGATATTTTGCATGTGAAAGACGGAAAGATAACGGAAGATTGGCATTTAGAAGATAATCTTACGCTGAAGCAGCAACTCGGCTTAATAGCTGAAGAGTAAAATAAGGGAGAGAAAAGTGATGAAAAATATATTCATTATAAATGGGCATGAAAAATACGGTACGAAAGAAGGACGATTAAATAGAACGTTAGTTGATTATATGGTAACTGTATTAAGTGAGAATCATCATGTGAAAACAACAACGATTCAAGATGGATACAGTATTAAGGAAGAGCAAGAAAAGTTTTTATGGGCTGATGTTGTAATTTATCAAACACCTATTTACTGGTTTAGTGTACCGGGATTATTTAAAACATATATGGATGAAGTGTATGAATACGGTTTGTTCTTTAAAGGTGCAGATGAATACGGAACAGGTGGTTTATTAAAAGAGAAGCAGTATATGTTTTCTACAACTTGGAATGCACCTGAAAAAGCATTCGGAGATAAGACGAAGTTCTTTGAAGGAGAAAGTTTAGAATCAGCACTTAGTCATTTACATCGTGTGCAGAAGTTTCTTGGTATGAGTCCGTTAAAGAGTTTTGCTTGTTATGATGTAGTGAAAAATCCGGATATTGAGCAATATTTATTGAACTTGAAAGATCACTTAGATAGAGTAATTAAATAATAGTTTGTATCTGTATGTGAAGAAGGTACTACTAAGGATGTAGTACCTTCTCTTTCATGAAATACGTTGAAAATCTTTACTTATACAGGACGGTTTTAGTTTTTTTGATTTGATTAAATGTTTAATATCAGAGATGTTATCGTATGAAAGCTGAGTATGATAATAGTTAATGTACTCAAGTAATGCAAAAATATAAATAAATAGAGTGAATGATACCCCGCCTAAAGGTAAGTGGGGATACCAAATTACAAAATCAATAGTAAACGTAATAAATCCCGTGATAAGTAATGCTATATTTATCTTTTTAAGTATTTTTAAATATTGAATCATCCTAATGGGTGTAACAGATGTTTTCTCTTTTTTTAGTCGTTTCCACTTTACGTACCAGTAAAGTGTTCCTTGTAATAAGATAAACTCTAAAAGAAGAAATGAGATCCAAAAAGAATATAAGGAATATAAATGTAACGTAGGATAAGCATAATTAAGTAAGTAACTTGTGAAAATAAAAGTAATGACTGAAAATAACTCACCTGTGTATAGATAGGAAAGCCTTTTTTCTAGGTTGCTTTTCATGGTTCTTCTCCTTTTATAAAAAACTTCACATTTTAATGCGGGGATGGCTGTATCCATAACTTCGCAAAATTCGCCCAACCGAATGAATCAATTGTTACGTTTTTTAAAGAAGAAGGGTATGTTTTTCTTTTTAAAACGTGATAGTTAAATAAAATGATGTTTTCAGCTTGTAAAAACTCTTCAATCTCATACATGAGCTTATACCGTTTTTCTTTATTGTCTTCTAATAAAAAGGTATCAAGTAAACAATTAATTTGTTTTGCATAGTGTGGGTCCATGAATCGATTTACGAAGCAACTTTTATTTTTAAATACATTTAAAAATGCAATTTCATGATCGGTAGCAAATACTTCCCCCATGAAAATAATATCCGCATGTTTATCAATAGAACGATCCATATAATCTGAAACGAGAAATGGGTGAAGCTCTACTTGTATACCTAAACTTTCACACCGTTCTTTTAGGAAATGTGCGTCATTTTCACTATCTTTAAATGCGAAGAAATAAATATGTATCGTTTCTCCGTTATAGGTGCTCTTTTTTAAATACGCTTTTGCTTTTTCTAAAGAGTAGGACCTTTTAGTAGCTTGGCGGCTTCTTTCAGGAAAAAAGCTTGATGCAGCAATTGTCCGTCGACCCTCTATGCTACGAAGTATCGTTTCAACGTCATATAGTTCTCTCCAAGCTTTTCGAAAGTACATGTCGTGATGAGGACCAGGTTTTGTAAAGTTGAAGCTAGCATAAATACAACCTATTTCTTCTATTTGTATATTATGTCTTTCATTTTCTTCTTCATTTGGTAGTTCATAATCAGCATCTATTTGCACATGATCAGGAATACCCCAAAATTCAATACGCTCTAGTAACGCGCGCTCTTTAAAATAGTGGGTGAACGCTTCGAGGACGATATTGTCTTCAGAGTAATGAGCAAGTTTGAAAGGTCCAGTACCTACATAATGATGATTTTGAATGACTGCATCATGTGGTAAAATCGCGAGTTGAATGGAACTCACATAACGTAAGAAAAAAACGTTAGGTTTTGCTAAATGAAATCGTATTTGCAGTGGTGATGGTGTTTCAATTTGAACAATTTCCTGTGTTAACCATGCGTAAGGAGATTGAGCTTGCTGCAATCTTTCAAATGAAAATTGTACATCTTTAGAAGTTAGAACAGTTTCGTTATGAAAATATATATCTTTTCGTAAATGAAACGTCCACGTAAGCCCGTCTTCGCTTAATTCCCACGTATGTGCAATGTGTGGTTCCATTTTTTCTGTAATATCGTTATAAATGACTAATGTATCAAAAATTTGGTTAATAAGATGACCCTCTGTTGTTACAGCCGTAAAAGCGGGATCTAATGGTAATATCTTTCTTGATATAGGGATCTTCAATATGTCATACATATCATTTGAAGGTTCGTATCCAAAATGATGATGTAGTTTATTTTCTATCTTTTTTTGAATTGCAAGAGGAAGGGGCTCTTTTAAAAGAAGAAAGACATCTTTTAATTTTTCTTGGGTCAACAGTTCATCTGTATAGGATTCAATCGCTTCTGCTAAAGTATGTGCAAATATAATTTCTGTTTTATTTCCGCGACCACGCCCTGGTGTCCACTTAATGAATTGCTCCTCGTTCATTTTCTTTAATAAAATCTTTACGTTTTTCGTACTGCAATATAAAACATCCGCTAATTCTTGTAAGCTATTTCGTATATGCTGTTGGTCTTGTGCATGTAATCTTAAACGAATGTAATAGTCCATAATTTTCATATATACACTTCCTTCTATAATAAAGTGAAACTTTAATCAGTGGGGGACGCCCCCCACTGATTATTAGCCTTCACTAATCGGGCTTTTACGGGCAGTTGATCCCCATCTAACTTCTTTGCTTTCGCTGAATTTTGAGGTGGGGGTCTTACTGCCCGTTAATGCGGGATAAAAGGGGAAACTCTTTAGAATATTCTAACCTTTTTCTTCCTCTTTTTCAAAGTAAAATGAATAAGCATAAGGAGGGGGAAACAATGGGATTTTGGAGTATGCACCGAAATATAAAAATTAGAATTATAACTTCGTTTTTAACACGCACTGTATCCACAATGATTTTTCCATTTATGGCAATTTACTTTTCAATAAAGTTAGGTAGTGCGATTGCTGGTGCTTTATTACTCATCAATGTGCTAGCTGCATTAATTATCGGTTTATATGGTGGGTATGTTGGAGATCGGCTCGGTCGTAAAAAAGTAATGATTATCGGCCAAAGTATACAAGTCGTTTCCATAGCTTGTATGGGAGTTGCGAACTCAGATTATGTAGATTCACCGTGGCTAACATTTGTGTTTATGTTAGTGAATAGTTTAGGATCTGGACTTATGAATCCAGCGACGGAAGCGATGTTAATAGATGTGAGTACACCTGAAAATCGAAAAGTGATGTACAGCATTAACTACTGGGCTATTAACTTATCAATTGCGATTGGAGCAATATTTGGCGGATTACTATTTGAGAACTATAGATTGCAATTGTTTATCGGATTAACAGTTATTGCAGTTATTACTTTATATGTGATGGCTGTATATATGGAAGAAGTGTATGTGGCACGAAAAACGGTGGAGAAGAAAAATGTATTAAAAGATATGGCAGATAGTTATAAAGTCGTGATGAAAGATAGAGCGTTTTTAATTTTTTGTGCAGCAAGTATATGTACACTATCGTTAGAGTTTCAAATTAATAATTATTTAGGGATACGTTTACAGAAGGAATTTGAAACGGTGCACTTTTTCTTTGGGAATGGTTTTACATTCGATTTAACAGGTATTCGAATGCTCAGCTGGATATCGGCAGAGAATACAATTTTAGTTGTGTTATGTTCAGCGCTTCTTATTAAAATGCTGAAAAGATTCAATGATTTGAAAATCTTATATGTAGGTTTGTTCATTTATACAATTGGATTTACAATACTCGGAACGAGCAATAGTTTATGGATCTTATTAATCGCAGGGCTTTTCCAAACTGTAGGAGAGATGATGTATGTGCCAGTTCGTCAATCTATAATGGCGGACATGGTGCCGGATGAGGCAAGAGGTTCATATATGGCGATTAACGGAATGGTCTTTCAAGTGGCGAAAATGAACGGTGCATTAGGAGTTATGTTAGGTTCATTTATTGCATCTTGGGGCATGAGCACTCTATATTTCATCGTTGGTATGAGCAGTATTTTATTATTTATGAAGGCGATAGGGAAAGAGAAGTATCAGAATGAAGGAAATGTTTCTCAGATTGGATGAAACTATATAAAAGCGAACCAGTTATACTGGGACTCGCTTTTTATATAATTTTTAAAACGGATCAACTTCAGCTAAATCAGGATTGGCGTTAGGGTTTGTTAATAAGGTTTTCAGCTCACCTACTTCTGAGAGAGCGACGAGGATATAACCACTAATAAGGACGATGAGTCCGATGACACGTAATGTTTGCAATTTAATGTCACGGCTATTTTCTTCTGAGTTGTTTTGGGGCGTTGCAGGTGGATTGTTGTTCATAATAGAGCTCCTATCTTTTTTATTTATATGTGTAAAATCATTATTTAACTTATGGATAGGAATTATATAGTCATTTTCACTATATGAGAACTGCCTATGAAAAGTGATTAGAAATTTGGGGACGAAAAAAAGAGGCTGTCTCAAAAAATCATTAAAGATGAAGAAATGTTTCATATGGTGTTAATTTTGGTTTTTACAAATAAAAAGGTTAACCAAAGTAGTTATTTAACTACTTTGGTTAACCTATAATAACTATCCTAATATACGCAATGATTCTTCAATAAACACTGGGATGTCCTCTGGTTGTCTACTTGTTACTAGCTGATTTTGGCATACAACCACTTCTTTATCATGAAAATTTCCACCGGCATTTTTCAAATCGACCGCAATGGATTTATATCCAGTCACATCGCGTCCTTCAAGTGTTTGTGCAGTGATGAGTAATTGGGGGCCGTGACAAATAGCAAAAACAGGTTTTTTCGCATCCATAAATGCTTTGCTAAAGCGAACAAAACGTTCATCTGCACGAAGTATATCTGGGGAAAATCCGCCTGGTATAAAGAGGGCATCAAAGTTCTCTGGAGAAACATCATCAATACTTTTATCAATTACGACTTCACTTTTTCCTTGTTTACCGTGTACCGTTTTACCTTTTTCCATTTCAATAGTTGTTAATTCGTATCCCTTTTGATTAAAAGCTTCTACTGGCTCTGTGTATTCTGTGTCCTCGAAATAATCCGTTATTAAAATAGCAATTTTTTTACTCATTGCAATCAGCTCCTTATATTATATAATCGGTTCCAGAATCGTCCTTGAGCAACGCCTTTTATAAAGTGAAACCTTAATTCATATTTTTTCATTCCCTCCAGTTCCTTTGCCCTGTTAATTTAATAAATACCCTTTTTATTAGGACGTAAACATGTATTATCGTTTTTGTATGTAAAAATCATAAAATATCGGTTGTTTCAGTGATTCTTGTTTGAGGAAGAAAAATAAAAAAGCCAAGGAGGTAATTTATTTTCTCCTTGGCTTTTAAGATAATTCTTTTCGTTAAAACGAAGAAACGCGTTGCTTCGTTTTTGGTACAATAATAAATTTGATCCAGATTAACCCGATAATCATAATGATAAGACTATGTGAAAATTGCCCTGTAGCAATGAGTATAATACTTGAAAATACAATGAGTTGAATGCTTAGCAATATGAAAATTAAGCGGAGAAATTGATTCATTCGTTTTTCAGTATCAATTGGATATAATGCTACAATAATATTTCCTGAAAAATATTTCCACAGAGAACGAAGCTGCATAGAAATCATATATAGGACGATATAAGCGATAGCACCTTTTACATATATATTCGGAATAAAATATAGAGCGAAAGTACCGATCAACCCTAAGCGAATATATATACCGAAATAATCATTACCGCGTAAAAATGCTAGTGTATGTAAATAGAAGAAAGTTGCTCGTTTTTTATGTAATAAAGGTTCAATCCAATTTGTAAGCCATTTTCTTTTATTTACTTGCTTATTTAGTTGCGGAACATCGGTGAAAATGCTAGCAAATTGATAGAAACGAACGTCCATTTTTTCTTCTTGTTCGATTATGTAATCCCACGGTATTCGTTTTGTAGGTTGTTTCTTCGTGTATAGAAGTAGGAAAGCAAGAAGTAAGAGTAGTCCGCCTAACACGATCACATTTGCAGTATAAAACAGCATGTAAATGATCAGGGCGTTACAAGTAATGCGAATGATAAACCATATGCTTTTTTCATAACTATCACGCCACATCCAATGTATGTATATGTTCCAGCCCTTTAGAATCATTAAAATTATAAAGATTGTACATAAGAAAGGTACGGTTAGTTGTAATGATTGCATGGCAAGCGGTACGATAACAAGGAACGTAAATATAAGCGGGAAAAGCTGAATGATGTAATTATATAGAAGAGATTTTTTAAAATAAGATGTTAATTTCTCTTCTAATGCAAGTAAATAGACAGCGTCCGGTTTTTGAATAAATGTGCGAACTTGGCATCTCGTTATAATGAGTGTAAGTACGATCGTGATGAGTAATAAAGATATTCCTTTAGAAGGATCCGTTTTAAGAAACTTAGCGTAATAATATGCACCTACACATGAGACGAAGATGAAGCTATATAGTAAACCGTTAATCATACGTGCAAAGTATGTGATAGCATTTTGAATATGTTGTTGAAAGCGAGAGCTCCATAGTGATTCGATTGACATGTTTTTCACCTCTTTTTTCTATTATATATGTTTTATAAAGTAAAAAACGAGCAAATTGCGTTACGCAACTTGCTCGTTTTTCTTTTCTTTATTTTTTTTCTGATCACGATTCATTAATGGATAGAAGGCAAAGCCAATCCCGAATAAACCAATTCCGAGAAGAAATGTTTTTATATCGGATGCGCCGGTTTTAATAACCCATAGTGCATAGCAAAGTGCGATAACTGCAACTACACCATCCATAATTCTTGAACCCATTTCATTTTTATATGTTTCACCAGTTGCGACTAGTTTTAACTGGAAGATTGGTGAAACGAGATATGGAATGAGGTAGGCCAGTGTTGATACGGTAATAACGAATGTATAAGCTTCCGCAATTGTTCCTGATAATGTTGAGAATAAGAACACTTGCGACATAATGTTTGTTAATCGTAGTGAATGAATTGGACTTCCTTTTTTATTCGTTTTTGCGAAGAAGGAAGGGAAGAAACCTTCTTTTGCTGCTTGATAAGGTACTTCTGAGCTTAATAAAATCCAGCCTAATATTGAACCGAATAGGGAAGTAAGAGCAAGTAATGCCATAAGTTTCCCGCCGCCATGACCCATTGCAGCGTTTAATGCATCTGCTAATGGACGTTCAGAAGCTTGTAATTTATCAACGTGAAGTACACCCATTGTTAAAATTGTAATTCCTAAGTAAATTGCAACTGTGATAAGTAATCCTGCAACAGTTGCGCGTTTTACCGTTTTTGGAGAGGTAGCTCGGTTTGATAAAAGAACGGCTGATTCAATCCCGATAAATGCCCAAAGTGTTGTAAGAGCAGCTAAGTTTACTTGTGAAAGTAGACCGTGTGATACGCCTTCTTTATCGATCATTGGTGTGTACCATTGTCCAAATTTTGAAGCTTCGAACGCAAATAACGTAACGACGATGAATAGAAGGAATCCAGTTACTTTCGTTGTTGTTGCTAAGAAGTTTAGCTTCCCAGCTCCGCTTACACCGTTTGTTAAAATTAAATGTGTTCCCCAAAGTAAGATGGAACAAATAGTAAATGTAATTAGTTTTCCAACTTCTATATTGAAAGAGCCAATTGAAAATAGTAGTCGTGTATCTTTCATAATTGGGAAGAAGAGCGATAAATATCCCGCGAAAGATGTAATAATGGCAACGTTACTTGCCCAGTTTGCAACCCAATATCCCCATACCATGCTGAAACCAGCCATTTTCTTTCTTTTTGGTGTTGAGAATAAAGCATATGCATGACTTTGTGGTCCTGTCGTTAAATCAGGACGACGAATTGCTAAATTACCGAAAACAAGAGCTAGCATTAAAACACCAAACCCTGTTGTTAACCAAGCTAAAGTGACACCGAGTGGGCTTGCTGTTTGTGCTAACGTACTTGGCACCATGAAAATACCAGCGCCAACCATGTTACCGACAACGAAAGCTGTTAGTACCCAAAAGCCCCATTTTTTTTGTTGCATAGAAAATACCTCCAAAGTTAGTATAACCAAGTCAAGCGAGGAGATATGTATGTCTTCCTGATAAGGAAGAGAAGGTCCAAACAAAACAAAAAAAGCACGTAATTTGCCGCTACATGCTTTCTATCTTATAAGAAACCCACGACATACCTCTCGATAGCTCTCCACAAACGGAACGTTTGTGACAGTTCTGCACTTATTAAATGCAGACCCAGCAAGCGTGTGTGGTGGACACGACTTACTTCGGCAATCATTCCTTTCTCATTTCTTCATCAATGCCACTACATCTCCTGAAATGATACTCTTAATGACTGCAACCTCTACCTCACCGAGATACGAATGAGGATTTATGTATTAAATTAACATGTTTAAGAGTAACAAATGTATTTTTATACGTCAATGGATATAGTAATAATCAGATTATAGAGAAGAATTTGTTATTAGGTCCTGGAGAGTTTTAACTAAAAAGCAGCTGACCTAAATATTAGATCAGCTGCTACATATAAGATTAAACTAAGTTTAATACAGTTACTTTTTGACGAGTCATAGACTCAAGGCTCTTACGAATACCTTGTGCGCCCATACCTGAACCTTTTACACCGATGAATGGGAAGTGGTCAGGGCCGCGCTCTGTGCGTCCGTTAATTTGAACAGAACCAGTGTCGATTTTGTTAGCAATTGCAAATGCTTTGTTAATGTCTTTTGTGAAGACACTTGCTTGCAGACCGAACTCTGATTTGTTAGCAATTTCAATCGCTTGTTCGTCAGAAGAAACACGGATGATTGGAAGGATTGGGCCAAATGGCTCTTCCCAAGCAACTTTCATTTCTTCTGTTACGTTGTCGATTAATGTTGGATAAATTAGGTTGCGCTCACGTTTGTTACCGATAACGATTGTTGCACCTTTTTCAGCAGCATCGTCAATTAAACCTTGAACGAAGTCAGCAGATTTGTCGTCGATTAATGGAACGATTGTGCTGTTTTGTTCTGGAGATCCAACTGATAGTTCAGCTACTTGCTCTTTTAATAAGCCAGCTAGTTCGTCTGCTACATTTTCATGTACAAGTACACGCTTAATAGCTGTACAACGTTGACCTGAGTAAGAGAATGCACCGCTTACGATATGCTTTGCAGCTTCTTGTAAGTCTGCATCTTCACAAACGATACCAGGATCTTTACCACCAAGTTCTAATACAAGTGGAATCATCGCAGCTTTTTTCGCTAAATGTTTACCTGTATTTGTACCACCTGTGAACGATACCATATTTACGCCAGGATGTTCTACTAAGTAGTCACCAATTACAGAACCGCGTCCTGTAGCTACGTTTACAAGACCTTTTGGAAGGCCAGCTTTATGAAGTGCTTCAACCATTTTAACACCGCTAATTGCACCTTGAGTTGCTGGTTTGAAGATAACAGCGTTACCCATAATAAGTGCTGGTGCAAGTTTTGCAGCAGATAAGTTTACTGGGTAGTTAAATGGTGCAATTGCTAATACAACACCAAGTGGTGCGCGCTGAATAATCGCAAGTTTAGATTTAGAGCCACCAGGGAAGCTATCACCCATCATGCTTTCACCGTGCATGTGAAGTGCTTCGTCAACTGTGTAACGAATTAAGTCAGCTGTACGAACGACTTCTTTTTGCGCATCTTTATAGCCTTTACCGACTTCTTTCATAATGATATCGGCAATTTCATCTTGCATATTTACGAGCTCATCAGCCCATTTATATAAATATTTTGCGCGATCTTGTAGAGAAGCTTCAGCCCATGATTTTTGAGCTTCTTTTGCAGATGCAATTGCTTCATCTACTTCTCCTTGCGTAATTGCTTGTACTTGCCCAATTACTTCGTGTAAGTATGGAGATGGAATGTCGATTGTTTGACCTGAAGAGCTTTCTCTCCATTCTCCGTTTAAATAAAATTTGTACGTATTGCTAGTTGTCATGATTAGTCCTCCTAAAATAGCAACTTGTAAGAGTGAGTATAAGGTGATTGTAGGTGGTTTGATAATATTTTTCAAATGAAATGTTTGTGAAAACGATTTCTTACTATTTTTTTATTTTGTATGCCCTTTCTTACAGAAGATTCCCTTATTTCAAACTGAATTATAAGTAGAATGCATCACTTTTATTTTTTGTGATAAAAGATTATTTTATTCTAAAGCGAAAAAAACAATTGACAGAATACTCAATAAAGTTGTAAGATTATAAATGGAAAATAAATGAAGGGGGTGTGCGTAATGATTGTAATCGTAAATGTAATGGGCTTAGCTCTGTTAAATGGCGGAAAACATTCATATCATTACGCAACCCGTGCGGATATATAGGACCTTTTTGTCTTATGAGAAGCGTACGTTGCGTATATCGTAACGTACGCTTTTATGCATTCTATTGCATATCGTCAAGCGGCGGTATGCTTTTTTTTGTTTATCCCGCATTAACGGGCAGTAAGACTCCCGCCTCAAAATTCAGCTGGAGCAAAGAAGTTGGGCGGGAAATCAACTGCCCGTAAACGCCCGATTGGTGAAGGCTAATAATCAGTGGGGAATGAACAAAACCCCCACTGATTAAAGTTTCACTTTATTTTCCTTGTTACTATAAAAAATCAGAATTTGGAAGGTGGAAAAATGTGATGAAATTGTATGGCTTACGAAATGTAAATGTGATGGGTTTGGATAGCGGATAAAGAAATGTGAATCAAACGGGAACGAGAAAGGAGAGGTTATATTGTTTTCAGTATTACTAAAGTTAAGCTGGTTTTTTAGAGAGCATTGGAAAAGGTATAGTATTGCAATTGGGGTACTTTTAATTGTAAACGTGATAGAGGTAATTCCACCGAAAGTGTTAGGAATTACAATTGATAATATTAAAACGGGAGCCTTAACGAATGAGGCGATTATGCAATATATTCTTATTTTACTTGGGGTAACGATTGGTGGGTATGTACTTACTTTCATTTGGCAGCACCAACTATTTGGCGGTGCGTTCGTACTTGAGAAAATGATGCGTTCAAAATTTATGGGGCACTTACTTAAGATGACACCGACGTTTTATCAAAAAAATCGTACTGGCGATTTAATGGCGAGAGCGACAAATGATTTAAAAGCAATCTCCATGACAGCTGGTTTTGGTATATTAACGCTCGTTGATTCTAGTCTATATATGCTTACAATCGTTTGTATGATGGGCTTTTCAATTAGTTGGCAGTTAACATTTGCTGCGCTTATACCGCTTCCGATTATGGCGTATGCGATGAATAGATACGGAAAGAAGTTGCATGAAAGATTTACAGTCGCGCAAGATGCGTTCGGGGATATGAACGATAAAGTACTTGAATCAATTGCGGGTGTACGCGTTATTCGTGCGTATGTACAGGAGAACGCTGATCAAGAAAGGTTTCATCATTTAGGAGATGACGTATACGAGAAAAATATGAGAGTAGCAAGAATCGATGCATTATTCCAGCCAACTGTAAAAATGCTCGTCGGTCTTAGCTATTTAATTGGTTTAGTGTACGGTGCATATCTCGTATTCCAATCAAAGGTGACACTTGGTGAGCTCGTTTCTTTTAACGTCTATTTAGGGATGATGATTTGGCCGATGTTTGCAATTGGTGAATTGATTAATGTTATGCAAAGAGGAAATGCGTCGCTCGACCGTGTAAATGAAACGTTAGCTTATGAACCGGATGTAAAGAATCCGAAAGATCCAAAGGTTGTACAAGAGCCAGATTACATTCAGTTTGATAACGTTACTTTTTCATATCCTTCATCAAATGAAACGAATTTGAAAAATGTTTCGTTCTCTTTAAAACAAGGAGAGACACTTGGAGTTGTTGGGAAGACAGGAAGCGGGAAAACGACGCTCGTTCGTCAGTTTCTTCGTCAATATCCACTTGGAGAAGGGGATATTGCGGTTTCTGATGTGAAGCTAGATAAAATTACGAATGATAACGTACTTGGCTGGATTGGGTATGTACCTCAGGAACACATTTTGTTCTCAAAAACAGCGAAGGAAAATATTTTATTCGGAAACAGAGAAGCGACTGAAGAAGAACTTGAAAAAGCGATTGAAATAGCTGCGTTTAAAAAAGATTTAGAGTTTTTACCGGAAGGTTTAGAAACGCTCGTTGGAGAGAAAGGTGTTTCTTTATCAGGTGGGCAAAAGCAAAGGATTTCAATTGCAAGGGCTGTTATTCAAAATCCGGAAATTTTAATTTTGGACGATTCTTTATCAGCTGTTGATGCTCGTACAGAAGCAGCAATTATTGAAAATATACGAACAGAAAGAAGCGGGAAGACGACGATTATAACGACGCATCGTTTGTCAGCAGTGCAGCATGCTGATTGGATTCTCGTTATGGATAACGGTGAGGTTATTGAAGAAGGCTCGCATGAAGCGCTCGTTCGAAATGGGGGCTGGTATGCAGAGCAGTTCGAAAGACAACAAGGTGAAAGTGAAAGTACGGATAGTGGGGTGAAAATATGAGTGTTTCAAAACGATTGTTTCAATACGCGATGAAAGTAAAAGGGCCGATTTTTGCAGCGATGGCGATGCTATTTGTTTTCGTTATTGCAGAACTCGCGGGTCCTTTCGTCGCAAAAACGATGATCGATGAGCATATCGTTGGAATAGAGAGACCCTGGTATGAAACAGAAAAGAGTGAGGATGCTGTTTCATATAATGGCGCCTTTTATAAGCGAAGTGATCGCTTTGAACAAGGTGAGCAAAAAGGGAAAGAAGTCCGAGTGATTCAAGTTGGTTTTCAGTACTATTTTGTACCGAATAAAATAACGCTTGAAGGAACTCGTTCTGTTAAGGGTGATGTGCTTACAGTACAAAGTGGTAAGGCAGTGCAAGTGTATAAATCGAAAGCCTTAACGAAAGAAGAAGTATTTGCGTTTTATAAACCAGAAATAAATAGGTTATTACTACTTGGCGGTGGATATTTCGCTTTATTAGTAGTCGTATCATTATTTGCATACGGAAAGCAGTTCTTCTTACAGAAGGCGGCAAACAAAATTATTCAAATTATGAGGGAAGACGTCTTTTCCCATATTCAAACGTTGCCAATTCGTTATTTTGACCATTTACCAGCAGGGAAAATTGTATCGCGTGTAACGAATGATACAGAAGCGATTCGTGATTTATATGTAACAGTGCTTGCGACATTCGTCTCTAGTATCATCTATATTATCGGGATTTTCGCTGCGCTATTTTTACTTGATGTAAAACTGGCGGCACTATGCTTACTCATCATCCCAATTTTAATTGTTTGGGCGATTATGTATAGAAAGTATGCGTCTGTATACAATCATAAAATGCGTTCGCGTTTATCGGATATTAACGGAACAGTGAATGAATCAATTCAAGGGATGCCAATTATTCAAGCATTTCGTCAAGAACATGAAACGAAGAAGGAATTTGAAGAGTTAAATGGTGATTATTTTAAATATCAAAATAAAATTTTAAATTTAAATGCAGCAACTTCGCATAATTTAGTGTCTGTATTAAGAAACATCGCTTTTACAGGTGTAATTTGGTATTTCGGTGGTGCTTCATTAAGTGCTTCTGGCCTCCTTTCTCTAGGGATACTGTATGCTTTCGTCGATTATTTAACGAGATTGTTCTCGCCAATTACGAACATGGTGAACCAACTTGCTAACTTAGAGCAATCGCGTGTTGCATCAGAGCGCGTCTTTGAATTGCTAGAGGAAAAGGGAGAGGCAGTAGAAGAAGAACGTATGCCTCGCTTAACCGGAAATGTGAAATTCGATAATGTTTCGTTTTCTTACAATGGAAAAGATGAAGTATTAAAAAATATTTCTTTTGAAGCGAAACAAGGGGAGACAGTGGCACTTGTCGGTCATACTGGATCAGGAAAAAGTTCCATTATGAATGTGCTCTTTCAGTTTTATGAATTTCAAAAAGGGAAGCTTACGATTGATGGTCACGATGTAACAGAGATGCCGAAACAAGCAACACGTGAACATATGGGAATTGTATTGCAAGATCCGTTTTTATTTAGCGGGACAGTGGCATCCAATGTAAGCTTAGAAAATGAAGAAATTTCAAAAGATCGCATCGTAAAGGCGTTACGTGATGTTGGTGCGGAAAGGTTTGCGAACAATATAGATGAAAAAATTACGGAGAAAGGAAGTACACTTTCAACCGGAGAACGTCAGCTTATATCGTTTGCTAGGGCACTTGCTTTTGATCCTGCTATTTTAATTTTAGATGAAGCGACTTCCAGTATTGATACAGAAACAGAAGCGATGATTCAACAAGCGCTAGAAGTTGTGAAGAAAGGACGAACGACGTTTATTATCGCTCATCGTCTTTCAACAATTAAGAGCGCTGATCAAATTATTGTGCTTGATAGAGGAACGATTTTGGAAAAAGGTTCCCATGATGAATTAATGAAAAAGCGCGGGCGTTATTACGATATGTATAAAACGCAAATGGAAGGAAACCAGAGTGCTTAATTTTTAGAAGAACTTGCGATTTTCGCAAGTTCTTTTTTGATCGGATTGTCCGCTTAGAAGTTAATATATTTCACCGGCTGAAAAACTTATAAATAAGTAGGTATTGTTTTACCTTTTTCTTTATAAATGCTATATTAAAAAATGTTACTTATTTTTTGTATGTAGCGCTATTTTTCCATTTTGTTTGATTATGAAGAAAAAGGTTAAACTAAATAAGAACATTTTCATTGAAAAATTGTTCGAAATTGCATACAATCAATATAGTTTTTAAATTCCTATCAGAATACTTGGAGGACTACTATCATGAAAAAATTATTTTCAGTGCTTGCAGTAACTACATTAGCGATTGGGATTGTAGCGGGCTGCGGTAAAGAAGAGAAAAAAGATACAGCTAATCAAGATGCATTACAGAAGATAAAACAAAGCGGTGAGCTTGTAATTGGTACAGAAGGTACATATCCACCATTTACGTTCCACGATACAAACGATAAATTAACTGGGTTTGACGTTGAATTAGCAGAAGAAGTTGCAAAACGTTTAGGTGTAAAGCCTGTATTTAAAGAAACACAATGGGATAGCTTACTTGCAGGAATAGATGCAAAACGTTTCGACATGGTTGCGAACGAAGTTGGTATTCGTGAAGATCGGCAAAAGAAATATGACTTCTCTAGTCCATATATTTCTTCTTCAGCAGCATTAGTTATTGCGAAAGATAAAGATAAACCTGCTACATTTGCTGACGTAAAAGGATTAAAAGCAGCACAATCTTTAACAAGTAACTACGCAGATATTGCTAAGAAAAATGGTGCGGAAATCACAGGTGTAGAAGGATTTAGCCAAGCAGCAGAATTATTAAGTTCTGGCCGCGTTGATTTCACAATCAATGATAAATTATCAGTGTTAAACTATTTAGAAACGAAAAAAGATGCAAAAATTAAAATTGTAGATACAGAAAAAGAAGCGTCACAAAGTGGATTCTTATTCCGTAAAGGTAGCGACAAACTTGTACAAGAAGTAAATAAAGCGTTAGAAGATATGAAAAAAGATGGTACGTACGATAAAATAACGAAAAAATGGTTCGGTGAAAATGTATCTAAGTAGCGCATTGATGTCAGATCGATTGTCTACTTGGATAGATATTATGCAGACTTCCTTCGCGCCTATGCTGAAGGAAGCTGTCTTTACGACAATTCCGTTAACGCTTATTACATTTGTTATCGGTATTATACTTGCGACGTTAACAGCGCTCGCACGTATTTCAGGTAGTCGTATTTTACAATGGATTGCTCGTATCTATGTATCTATCATTCGCGGAACGCCACTTCTTGTACAGTTATTTATTATTTTCTATGGTCTTCCAACTCTTAATATTGAAGTTGAGCCATATACAGCAGCAGTTATTGGATTTTCATTAAATGTAGGTGCATATGCATCTGAAATTATTCGTGCTTCTATCCTTTCAATCCCGAAAGGACAGTGGGAAGCAGCTTACACAATTGGGATGACATACCCGCAAGCATTAAAACGTGTTATTTTACCACAAGCAACACGCGTATCAATTCCGCCGCTTTCGAATACATTTATTAGTTTAGTGAAGGATACTTCATTAGCGTCGTTAATTTTAGTAACAGAAATGTTCCGAAAAGCGCAGGAAATTGCGGCAATGAACTATGAGTTTTTAATTGTTTATTTTGAAGCAGGTCTAATTTATTGGGTAATTTGCTTCTTATTATCTATCGTGCAACAAATATTAGAAAAACGTTCAGAACGTTATACTCTAAAATAACCCTTTCATAAAAGGAGTTTTTGTTTTTATGATTTCAATTCAACATTTACAAAAAAGTTTCGGAGATAATACCGTATTAAAACATATAGACTTATCAGTTGAGAAGGGCGAAGTGGTTGTTATTATCGGGCCATCTGGATCTGGTAAAACGACATTCTTGCGTTGTCTCAACGTGTTAGAAACGCCGAACGCTGGTAACATTCGCATCGGCAATAAAGAGCTCGATTTCTCTCAAAAAGTATCGAAGAAAGATATTGTAAATCTTCGTACGCAAACAGGTATGGTATTCCAACACCATAATCTATTTCCTCATTTAACAGCAATTCACAATGTAATGGAAGGGCTCGTTACAGTGAAAAAGATGGGGAAAGAAGAAGCGAAGAAAAAAGCAAACTATTTCCTTGAAAAAGTTGGTCTTGCGGATAAAGTAGACTTATATCCGTTCCAATTATCAGGTGGACAACAACAGCGCGTTGGAATCGCTCGTGCGCTTGCGATGGAGCCGGAAGTTTTACTATTTGATGAGCCAACGTCAGCACTTGATCCTGAGCTAGTTCAAGAAGTTTTAAAGGTTATGAAAGAACTTGCTAAAGAAGGAATGACGATGGTCATTGTAACGCATGAAATGCGCTTTGCTCATCAAATTGCGAACCGTGTTATTTTCATGGATGGCGGTGTCGTTGTCGAACAAGGTACACCGGAAGATGTATTTACAAATCCAAAAGAAGAACGAACGAAGAAGTTTTTACAAATGTTGCAATAAATTAAGGAAGGTCTCAAGGCATATGCCTTGAGACCTTTTTGCCATATATATTTATTTTTGGAATCCGCCAAGGCTTTGCTCAGCCATTGCAACTAGACGTTTTGTAATTTCTCCACCAACAGAACCGTTAGCGCGAGCCGTAGAATCTGCTCCTAATTGTACACCAAATTCTTGAGCGATTTCGTACTTCATTTGATCGATTGCTGCTGTTGCACCTGGTACTACTAATTGATTGTAAGAACTTTGGTTTGCCATAGGAATATATCCTCCTTAGAGTTATAAAAATTTTTTTGGTTGGACTAGCTGGATTTGAACCAGATTATCGCCCCGTTTGGCGCTAATCCATCGGTAATTAAGTTTGTACTCATAGTATGGATGTTACCTAGAAAGATATACAAAAAAATAATTTGTAAATTTTGTAAAAAATATTTCATCATTTCGTAAATTATGAAATAAGAGTAATCGTTGTATTTTTAAGAAAGAAGGCTAAACTAAGAGCGAAATCATATGCGTTTTTTTCCTTGTATAACCAGCTTGGCTTACTTAACTTATGATTTGTTAAAGTGAGACAAATTCCAGTTTAGTAAAATGAAAATTAAATCGGGAGCAACTACATAGTTCTGTTTTAACCCAGGATGGGGCAGAAAAAGGAACTGACCGCGTCTATGCACGGCTAGATGCTCTCTTCAATCTAAAAAAAGGGCTTTTTAATTGTTTTTAAACGATAACGTATGGAGGAATCATGATGGGAATTTGCCCGCTTTGCAACGCGCTAGAATCACAAACATATTCTTGTCAAAATTGCCAAGGTATACTCCAAGATTATGGGAAAACTGTAGATTACATAGACGATTACAGTGCATATATGGATCAAGAATTATTAAGTGCAGTAGACGGTTTAACACATAATAATTCACAGGAGTATTGCAATCATGTTTTTTATTGCGGAGTATGTAATGTGGAAACAGAAGTTGTAGTGAAGCTCGTTTAAATAAAAAACTTCCACCTTATGAAGGAGGTGGAAGTTTTTGTTTTTGTATTTGTGAGTTAATCATAGGGGAAGGGATGTTTTCGGTATGTGACGAGGGATCTGATTTTATTTGTGACATTTTTTCTTTCGTGTCGCGCAAAGAGTGTTCAGTTAAATAGATGGCATATTCATAAAATAATTGGCGCGTAAGTTCACTTTGTTCTTTTAACTTTTCATCTTGGAATACAGTTCGCCCCGGTTTAGAATTTGCTTCAAATAGCCACGGGTTTTCCGTGGTGTCTAAACCAATGTCAAAACCAATTTCTCCAATGTTCCCGGTTACTTGCCCATCAAGTGCATAACTGATTTGTAAGGCTGTTTGTTTTAGTTTATTTTCAATTTGAACTTGCTTTGTTGAATCAGGAAATAGTTCCTGAAGTAATTTCGTATCACCGCCGCTATTTACGTGAGTTGTTAAGCTACCTTTGCCGGCGATTTTTGCGACGATTGCACTGACTACCCAATTACCAAAATGGTTTTTATTTGTATGAATGCGAAAATCGACGGGTTGCCCTTCGAAGCGGAGCAGTGAGATACCTTGTTGTACGATAAACTTTTTTAAATCATGTCCTTTTAACACATGGTTAAGAAGGGCTTCTAATGATTGATACTTTCTTAGTTTGTTTTGTTCATTTTCACGATAACGACAATAGTAGCAATTATCAGTTTGAGAATAGAGTATTTGATGAATATTTCTTCCGAAGCTACCGTGTATTGGTTTCATATAAATGTACTTATGCGTACCGAGAAGTCGTTCTACTTGTTCAAAATGTTGAAATACTTCTGTATTTGGTAAGAATGGTTTAATTGAATCTTCTTTCATTAAAAGTTGATGCACTTCCCATTTATTGAAAAATCCCGGATTAAACCACGGAATCGCATAGTCGCTTTCTAAACGTTTTTTTGCTCTTACGATAGGTTTGTAATTTTCTGCTTGCCGATTTGGTAATCGGTCGTAAATGACATTTGGTAAAGGGACTTTGTTTTTTACCCATTTTCCTTCTTGAAAGAAGTACCCTTCAATTGTTTCCTCTTCCCAGTTTATATGTTGAATGCCAAAGACAAATACAAATGGCTGCAATGTGAATGGTGGTGTTAATAACTCACTGAGAGAGATGGAACGACTTCCTAAAGGAGAATTAGAATCATCGTTAAAGCCAGTTGTGAAAATCCCGATTAATGGGCCGAAAACAATGGTTTGATTGTGTAAGAAGGCATGGATTGTTGCTGAATGCGGTAGTAAAAGATCGGCTGCAATCTGTTCGCCAATAATAATTTCTCGCGTGAATGAATAATGAATTTTAATATTCTCACATGTAATATAACGTAAGCCAAAGAAAAAGGATGTAATTGGTGGTGTAATAGAAAAAACGTAAGGTAAAGTAATACTATTTGGATGCTCATCTGAAATACTTAATGTATATATGTGCTCTTTCAACGGGGATTTCCTCCTTTCATTATGGTGTAAATCGGCTAAACTTTAATGGACCATGAAAAATTTGTTCAGCCAGTTCGTCGTTGTACCTAGTATAAACTTCGTAAGAAGGCATCGTATTGACGTACATAAGCCAAATGGCACCTTTTTGATCCATAATGGTAGAAAGCTCTAGTTCAAATAATGAAGAATAGGACTGATCGAGTGTTTTAAACACTTCATTTACAACATCATGTAAAGCATCTTTTAATAATTGAACGCCAGTTGGAGAAAGTAAATATTTAATTTTAGAAAATGGATGTAACATAGAACGTTCTGTTGCTGAAAGTAAAAATTGTGCTGGGAATGAAGATTTTTGTATAAATTGACCGAGCACTTTCCAATTCTGTTCTTTATTTTTTTGCATAATGGTTCGAATATGAATCGGATATGATAGTTGATTTGGAGGTTGTAACATTGGATGAATCATATAACGGAATGAGTGTATGTTCGATTTGCACCATGATATAAATTTATCTGTTCGTTTGAATTGAGTAGAAGTATGATGTTGTTCATTTATTGTATCGATATGAAATGTTTTATTTTTGTAAGTGGCCCGATATAAATTTTCATTGGAGTGTATATTGATTGGTCTTATAATAATATCTCTTGTTTCTAGTAGTAATTTAAAAATTCCTTGTACTGTTCCTTTTATTATTTTTGGTACGTAAGGGGAAAGACGTTTATTAGTAAGAAAAAGATTGTGTAAATCGCTTGGGTTAATAAGTGTGTTGTTTAAAAAAGTAGTGGAAGAACGTTTGTGTAATGAATGAATAATCGCATTTGCTTGTTGGAATTCCTCATCCTCTTTGAAATGACAACGATCATATATATATGAAGGAATGGGAAAGGTTTGATCTATCCAATTTCCTGTATCTGTATCGTAAATAAGACCAGAAACAAGATCTGTCTTTGAATCAATGCTAAACGGTGTGAATTGGGCAACGACGTTATGATAAAGACGAGCTCGCTTAGCGATTTCGGTGTAATACGTTTGCTCGTGATGGAGCCCGGAAGTTAAAAGACCAAGAACCAACGAAATCACTCCTTTAGTAATAAGATGTTTGCATTATAGGCGAAGCTATATATTGCAAATACGTTTTTATACCATTATACTTTTGTCCGTATGATGATATGCTATAGTTTTGGAGAAGTGAAAGGTTGATTGTGATGAATATATGGTTAAATATGTTAATGACGACAGGGCTCGGGGCAATTATTGGAGGGTACACAAATCATTTAGCGATAAAAATGTTATTTCGTCCTCATCGTCCGATTTATATTGGGAAGTTTCAGGTTCCATTTACGCCAGGGTTAATTCCGAAGCGCCGCGATGAGCTTGCTGTTCAATTAGGTAAAATGGTTGTAGACCATTTGTTAACACCAGAAGGAATCGGAAAAAAACTAACAAATAAAGATTTTCAAACCAGTTTAATTCGCTGGACACAAGTGGAAGTTGATAAAGTAATTACAAATGAACAGTCGTTACGGGATATGTTAGAAAAATGGAATTTAGAACATGTAGAAGAAGAGGCGATCGGGAAAATCGAACATGTTATTACAGAAAAAATTCATGCATTTTTAGCAGAGTACTATACATATACATGGGAACAGGCGTTACCTCATTCTGTTCATGAAAAAGTAGAGAATGCGATTCCGAATGTAGCATCTTTTATTTTTAAAAGAGGAATTAGCTTTTTGGAAAGTGAAGAAGGAAAGGAACGCCTTTCAAAAATGATTGATGACTTTTTCGCTTCCAGGGGAACGCTGCTTAACTTAGTTGGTATGTTTTTAGGGAATGTAAGTTTAGTTGATCGCGTGCAGCCGGAAGTCATTAAGTTTTTAGGACAAGATGGAACAGAGCGTCTGTTAACAGATGTACTGCAAAAAGAGTGGGAAAAGTTAAAAGGAAGAGACGTAAAAGAATTAGAAACGTTCGTAGAGAAAGAAATGATTGTGAACTCCATATTGTCAGCGGTTAAAGTAGAGGAAACAGTGAGTAGATTTTTAAATCAGTCTGTTCAGCAAGTATGTGAGCCAGTGCGAGAAACAATCGTTGAAAAAGTGGTCCCTAGCGCAGTAGAGAAAGGCTTGAAGTGGGGGACAGAAAATGTGGGAAGTATATTGGGAAATCTACAGCTTGCGGAAATTGTCCAGCAAGAAGTATCTACATTTTCAACAGAGAGACTAGAAGATCTCGTATTGTCCATTACAAAAAATGAGTTAAAAATGATTACATATTTAGGGGCGTTATTAGGAGGAACAATTGGATTTATTCAAGGGTTGTTACTCTTGTTCCTTAAGTAATAAAGATGGGTGCATAGAAATAAAAGTGAAATTTCTTCCCATCTCTTGCATAGTTTGATATGGTAGGAAGAGGTGCGTATGTAAATGCACTTAAAAGGCAGTGCGAGCGAAAAGCGCTAGCCTTCTAAAGGAGGAAAAATAAAATGACAAAAAACATTCATGATGTTGCATATGAATTACAAAAAACAATCGCTGAAAACGAAGATTTCCAAACATTAAAAGCAAGCTACGCAGCAGTACAAGGAGATGCAGAGTCAAAGAACTTATTCGAAGAGTTCCGCGCGATGCAACTTGGCTTACAACAAAAAATGATGCAAGGCCAAGAAATCACTGAAGAAGACAACCAAAAAGCACAAGAAGTTGTAGCTCGCATTCAACAAGATGCAAAAATCACAAAGTTAATGGAAACTGAGCAACGTTTAAACATCGTTATCACTGACGTTAACAAAATTATCATGAAGCCACTTGAAGAATTATATAGCGCGCAACAAGCGTAATGATAGAAGACGCTCCTAGTATGGGGGCGTTTTTTTGTGTAGGAAATTTGATAGTCCTTCCACAAAAAAATCCCCTTCAAAATAGCCATGTGTTAGTGACTGTTTTGAAGGGGATATATGATGTATCTTTCAATTTCTCTTTTACATATATAATTACTTGTTGAAATACTCAGTTCTAATATTTTTTTCTTTCAAAAACTTTTCAATTTCTTTTTGCTTCCTACCATTAACTTTCTCAAAGCGTTTTGTAAAAGAAAAATCAGTTTTGAATAAGTTACCATCTTGCGCGATTTTGTCTAATTCGTGCTCTAGTTCTACTGAAAGTGCCGTAGATGCTGAAATGAATTCATACATTTCTTTCGAAGGTTTTTTGTAATCATCAGGGATCGTATTGTTACTAATAAAATCATGGAAATTCGCATCATTTTGTTGCGCTAAATCTACTAGTTGCTTTAATTTCTCTCGGTCGGATTCCGTGACATTCTCGTCAGACATAGATGATGAAAGTGGAACGATGTTTTCGTCTAACTCTCCGCTATAATCTAAATAAGTTTTTATATTTTGTTTCATTTCGTTTTCGTTAATCGTTTCATTCTTTTTTGAGGAAGTGAATATAGTTTCTGGAATTTTTATCCTTACATCTTTAATAGATTGCACATCGTTTTCTTCCTTAGGTTGTGCACTGTTTGAACAAGCTGATAGAAATAAAATTGTAAGTAACATGAGTAGATATAAAGTATACTTCTTCATTTTAATCTCCTTTTATATTCATTATTATCTTTGTAAAATAGCTATATTCCATTTCAAATACTTTACTAAAGTTGCGTATAGATGTTTTACCATTTGGTAAGATATGACGGATATGAGTAAACCGCTGCAAAAAGCGATGAACACATTATAAACATCGGAATAACTAATTTGATGAAATCCTTTAAAAAAGCCTAACCCTATTAATAAAATAGGTGAAATGATTAATAATGGAGTGGCAATGATAAGGGCTAGAAGAATCGGTAATAAAAAGAGTAGTACGAAAAAGGCGATAATGATAAAGGCAAAGTTTAAAACACTTAAGCTCATAACAGAAAATAGTGCGGTTATCATATTTTTGAAGCTTCGTTTATTGTCCGCGTTTTGTATTGCATAGGAAACATTAAGTTCTTTAGCAATAGTTTTAGGGTCTCCTAGTTTCCTGGAAATTTCTTCTTCAGATTTCCCATCCTGTTTAGCACTGATAAAATGAGTTTCATACTCTGAAATAATATCTTTCTTTTCTAAACTAGGCATATTCCGCAGGGAAGAACTAAGTTGTTCCAAAAATTCACTTTTGTTCATAACAATCACTTTCCTTTATAAAATGATGAATTACAGCTGAGAATCCTATCTTTTGAAAAGGGGGATACGAATTACAAAGTTCGTTCCAATTATTAGGCATTCCAATATTTACAAATATATCATTTAGTAGTGTTCTTTGCAAGGTACTATAATCTTATTAATACTGTGATTAGATGGGATTTTTTCGTGCATTTTTAGAGGAGATATAAAAATATTATTTTAGGATAAACAAAGGGTTGTAAGCGTATTCCTTAGAGGTTGTCAAAAAACTGTCAAATTCATATCGTTGGAAAAATAATGCATTTGTACTATAATGATAAACGAGATATATTACACTATGTTAATTAATGTGGTGAAGTATATAAAATTAAAATCTTTATTACACACATTATGAAATAAAGGGATGATTAGTTTGAGTACAGGTGTAAAAGCAAACGACGTGAAAACAAAAACAAAAGGAGCAGATCTTGTTGTTGATTGTTTAATTAAACAAGGTGTTACACATGTTTTCGGTATTCCAGGAGCGAAGATTGACTCTGTATTTGATGTACTGCAAGAAAGAGGACCAGAGTTAATTGTTTGTCGTCATGAACAAAATGCAGCTTTTATGGCAGCTGCTATTGGTAGATTAACAGGGAAACCGGGCGTATGTCTTGTAACTTCAGGACCAGGGACATCAAATTTAGCGACAGGTCTTGTTACTGCGAATGCGGAGAGTGATCCCGTTGTTGCTTTAGCTGGTGCAGTTCCGCGTACAGATCGATTAAAACGTACGCATCAATCTATGGATAATGCTGCATTATTCGAACCAATCACTAAATATAGCGTAGAAGTCGAGCATCCTGATAATGTACCAGAAGCACTTACTAATGCATTTCGAAGTGCTACTTCTACAAATCCAGGAGCAACACTTGTAAGTCTTCCGCAAGACGTTATGACTGCGGAAACGACAGTAGAATCTATCGGTGCGCTTTCTAAGCCACAGCTTGGAATCGCTCCCACAAATCATATTGAATACGTAGTAGAAAAAATAAAATCAGCAAAATTACCAGTTATTTTACTCGGTATGAGAGCAAGCACCAATGAAGTAACGAAAGCAGTTCGTGAGTTAATTGCTGGTACAGAACTTCCTGTTGTTGAAACATATCAAGCAGCTGGTGCAATTTCACGTGAGTTAGAAGATCATTTCTTCGGCCGCGTTGGATTATTCCGTAACCAACCAGGTGATATTTTACTAGAAGAAGCGGATTTTGTTTTATCTATCGGCTATGACCCAATTGAGTATGATCCGAAATTCTGGAATAAACTTGGCGATAGAACAATTATTCACCTTGATGATCACCAAGCAGATATCGACCATGATTACCAACCAGAGCGTGAATTAATTGGCGATATCGCTTTAACTGTAAATAGCATTGCGGAGAAATTACCGAAGCTTGTATTAAATACGAAATCAGAAGCAGTTTTAGAACGATTACGCTCGAAATTATCAGAGCAAGCAGAAGTTCCAAATCGTGCTTCAGAAGGTGTTACGCATCCACTTCAAGTCATTCGTACACTTCGTTCTTTAATTAGTGACGATACAACCGTTACATGTGACATCGGTTCCCATTCTATTTGGATGGCGAGATGTTTCCGTTCTTATGAACCACGTAGACTATTATTTAGTAACGGTATGCAAACGTTAGGTGTTGCACTTCCTTGGGCAATTGCAGCTACTTTAGTTGAACCGGGCAAGAAAGTTGTTTCCGTGTCAGGTGATGGTGGTTTCTTATTCTCTTCGATGGAGTTAGAAACAGCGGTACGTTTAAATGCGCCTGTTGTCCATCTCGTTTGGAGAGATGGTACATATGATATGGTTGCGTTCCAACAAATGATGAAATACGGTAGAACATCAGCTACAGAGTTTGGCGATGTTGATCTTGTGAAATATGCAGAAAGTTTCGGTGCAATAGGTCTTCGTGTCAATACACCAGACGAATTAGAAGGTGTATTGAGAGAAGCGTTAGAAGCAGAGGGTCCTGTCATTATTGATATTCCAATTGACTACCGTGACAACATTAAATTAAGCGAAAAATTATTACCAAACCAATTAAACTGATGGGGGCATGAGTGAGATGACTGTTGCGGAATTAATTGATATTGATGCAAAAAGAACGAAAATGAGTAATGAAGTATATCAAACATCTACAATGCTTGCGCTATTAGATGGTATATACGATGGTGTTATTAACTTTGAGGAACTGAAAGAACGTGGTGATTTTGGCATCGGTACATTTGATCAATTAGATGGTGAAATGATTGCGTTTGATAATGAGTTTTACCATTTACGTTCAGACGGTTCAGCGGAAAAAGTAGAACCGGAAGAAACAACACCTTTTGCGACTGTAACGTTTTTTGAAAAAGAAATGAGTTATACGGTAGAGCGTCCGATGAATCGTGAAGAAGTGGAAGCATTATTACATGAGTTAATGCCAAGTAAAAACTTATTTTACGGTATTCGAATGGACGGTACGTTCCGTGAAGTTAGAACGAGAACTGTTCCAAGACAAGAAAAACCGTATACGCCGCTCGTTGAAGTGACGAAATCACAACCGATTTTTTCGTTTAAAGATACAGAAGGTACGCTAGCTGGATTTTGGACACCAGATTATGCGCAAGGTATTGGTGTAGCTGGTTTCCACTTACATTATATTGATGATGAAAGAAGCGGGGGAGGACATGTTTTCGACTATGTTGTAGAAAACTGTACGATCCAAATTTGTCAAAAAGCTCATATGCATTTAGCACTTCCAGAAACAGCTGATTTTATGGCGGCGGAATTATCAAGAGAAAACTTAGAGAATGATATTGCGACCGCGGAAGGTGCGGAGTAAAAAGGAATCGGAATTATGTATTCTCTATATAAAGAACCGAAGTCTTGTTCAGGCTTCGGTTTTTTTCATTGATTTGCAATCTTCGAGTGAAATTCCCCTATCCAATTTCACTGCACCGCCTCATTATGTTTCTTTTGTAAAATGAAAACTCAATTTTGAAGCAAAAGAAATATAAATTTCTCTCCAAACATATACATCAAAAGGATAGGGGGGATATGATGGAAAACTCCATTACTATTAGTTTATGCATGATTGTAAAAGATGAAGAACAAACTATATCAAAATGCTTAGAATCGGTTAAAAGTGTTGTGGATGAAATTATTATTGTAGATACAGGTTCCACAGATGCTACAAAAGAAATTGTGAAGAAGTACGACGCGAAAGTTTATGATTTTCAATGGATTGAAGATTTTTCAGCGGCACGAAACTTTGCGTTTTCTAAAGCTACAAAAGAATATATTCTTTGGCTAGACGCAGATGACATAATAGATACGGAAGATATAAAGAAATTGTTGCAGTTAAAACATACGTTAGATCGTAGTACGGATGCAGTATCTATGAAATATTATTTAACTTTTGATATAGAAGGAAATCCAACACATTCTTTAAGGAGATATCGATTAGTCAACAGAAGTAAAAATTTTCAATGGTATGGATTTGTTCATGAATATTTAGAGGTGTATGGAAATCTTATAAATAGTGACGTAGGGGTAAGTCATAAAAAAGAAAAAGCATATACTAATCGTAATTTGAAAATATATGAAAAACATCTTGAGAGTGGAAAAGAGTTTAGCCCCCGCGATGTGTACTATTATGCAAATGAATGTAAGGATCACAGATTATTTGATAAGGCTGTTAAGGGGTATTCTAGGTTTTTAGATGAAGAAAAGGGTTGGGTTGAAGATAACATTCAAGCATGTTTAAAAAGAGCCGAATGTTATTTAGAATTGGGAGACTTAAAAAAATCTATACAGTCTTGTTTACAATCATTTACGTATGACACGCCTAGAGGAGAACTTTGTTGCCACTTAGGACGTGTATTTTTGCAACAAGGGGAATATTCTAAAGCGATATATTGGTACCATGCAGCAATTGACGGGCCACGACCAAAGGATTCGCCGTTTGTTCGAGAAGAGTGTCATACATGGTTGCCGCATATTCAACTATGTATTTGTTATGATCGAATAAAAGAATATGAAAAGGCAATTTATCATAACGAACAAGCTGCACTGTTCATACCTAATAATCCGAGCATTGAATATAATAGAAAATATTTTGATAGTTTATCGGAAAAATAATATTTAATAATACTAGATAATCATTTTGGCTGCTGAGAGGAGTTTGATTCATGCTCACAAGTATAATTATATTGACTCATAATCAATTACAGTATACAAAAGAATGCATCCAAAGTATTAGAACTTATACAGTGGAACAAGAGTATGAGTTAATAGTTGTGGACAACGCGTCAACAGATGGTACTGTAGAATGGTTACAAAAACAATCGGATATTATGCTAGTGGAAAATGCGGAGAATATGGGTTTTCCAAAGGGATGCAATCAGGGAATTAAAGAGGCAAAAGGTGACAATATTCTATTATTGAATAATGATGTGGTCGTAACTGAAAATTGGCTAAGCAACTTAATTCGGTGTTTATATGAAAGTAAGGATACTGGAGCGGTAGGGCCCATAACTAATAATGCCGCTTACTATACTGCTATACCAACCTTTTATAAAGATATTGAAGGAATGCAGAAGTTTGCAACTTTATATAATCAAAGTGATAAAGATAAATGGGAAGAACGTATGAAATTAATCGGATTCTGTATGCTTATAAAAAAATCAGTGTTAGATGAAGTTGGATTATTAGATGAACGATTTACACCGGGGAATTATGAAGATGATGATTTGTCACTAAGAATGTTTGAAAAAGGATATAAACTGTATTTATGTAAAGATACATTTATTCATCACTACGGAAGTGTCTCATGGAAAGAAGATAGTATGAAATTTTCTGTAGTTTTACATGCAAATAATATAAAATTGTATGAAAAATGGGGATTTTATGGTGAAAGTTTATACATTCATTATGATTTACTAGCAATTGTAGATCGATTTGCGCCTGATCAAGTGAATATTCTTCATATAGGAGCTGGATGTGGTGCAACTTTATTAGAAATGAAAAGGCGTTACCCGGCAGTTTCCATATTTGGAGCAGAAATTAATGAAAAAGCAGCAGCTCTTGCAAATAGGGTAGCTCCTACAACTTCTGCTGAGTATGATAAGTTACATGAGGTATTTACAGATGAAAAATTCCAGTACATTTTGTTATCACATCCTATTGAGCCAGCGAAATTACCGCAGGTCATACAATCTATGTCACAACTTTTAACGCCAACAGGAACTTTCATTATGTCGAAATTCAATTTGGATAATTATTATGCATTAAAAAAATAATGCTTTTAAGATTTTCTCTTTGGAGATGAGCTGTATTTGGCAATGTTGGAGGAACAACGGTTTCTTTTATAGAAACAAAACCGAAATCCGAGCCCGGATTTCGGCTTTTCGACGTGTGATGAATTACGAAAAAAGAGCTATCCTATAAGTTGGTTTCACTTACTTATAGGATAGCTTCTTTATTTTGAAACAAACGGATGCTTTTCATAATAAAACCGCCATGGGTAGTGAATGGCTTCTTCTGAGTAATCAATATTAATACGAGGGCCAGCTATTATGTTATGTGTGGATGATAAATGTTCTTCTTCCGGAACTAGCTCAATATGTAACGTATCACTTTGAAGTGATACGCCGCGCTCTTCTAAAGTGATTCCGAGCGCGCGGCATAGTTTTCCGGGGCCATTTGTTAAGTTTTTATACTGAGCTTTCGTAATGTCAGTTTTGTTGTAGCGCGCTAGTTTCATGTCTTCGATTCCATCTACAGGTTCAAGGGCACGAATGAGAACTCCTTGCGGGGTGCCGATTGGTGCTGTAATTACGTTAAAGCAATGATACATGCCGTAAATTAAATATACGTAAGCATGTCCGGGTGCACCGAACATTACTTCTGTTCGATCAGTCCGTCTGCCTCCGTAACTATGAGCGGCCTTATCATCTGGACCTTTGTATGCTTCTACTTCTACAATAAAACCGCTCCGCTTTATGCCGTCTACAATATGAACGAGTTTATGTCCGAGTAACTTCTTTGCGACCTCTAACGTATCGCCTTCATAAAAAGAAGGAGGTGCCTGCATTGTACTATCTCCTTTGCCAGTTGTATATGTATATAGTAAACCAAATTTTCAGTAGTAATTCTAACTCGTTCTATTTACTACATTTATTTCATAAATTATGGATAGAGTACAACAGCGAAGAGGGGGAGTGCGACATGATTTATCGCTTACTAGCTCTTAATATAGATGGGACACTACTATACAACAACGGAAAAATCGCAAAAGGGATACGAGAAACAATTGACTTTGTGAAAAGAAAAGATGTATACGTTACATTATTTACGAATCGTAATTTTCAATCTGCTCATAAAATAGCGAAGGCGTTAAAATTAGATTCTATATTAGTTACGCATGGCGGTGCTTTCGTTTCAGCATCGTTAGATAAGCCGTTCGCTCAAAGGAGATTATCTGAAGAGAAAACCTTTAATATTGTGCAAGTGTTAGAGCATTTTGATTGTAATGTTCGCATTTCTCATGAACGATATTCAATTGGGAATCGTGAGAGAAATACACCAAACTTAATTGCGCGTACTGTATTATCAAGCGCAGATCCATTATTTTATCCGGTTCAATTTGTAGATTCGCTAGGGGATGCACTGCGTGATCATCCAGTAGCTGCACCAAAAATTGATATTGTTTTCCATACGAAAGGTGAAAAAGAAAGAGGGATGAATACGTTAAAAAAGGCATTTCAAGATGTAGAGTACGTCGAGTGTGATGAAAGACATATAGAAATTCTCCCTCAAAATGTATCAAAACTACGTGGTTTACAATTACTTGGGGAGCATTTAAATATTAACCTTAGTGAAATGGTTGCGATTGGAGATAGCGTAGAAGACTTAGAGGTAATTGAAAATGTTGGGCTTGGGGTAGCGATGGGGAACGCTCCTGTAGAATTAAAGCAAGCGGCGGACTGGATTACACGTTCTAATACTGAGAACGGCGTAGAGTACATGATTAAAGAGCATTTTCGTAAGCAATTCCCGCTTCCTTTTTTAAAGAATCATAAACATACACCGAAACGATGAAAGAAAAACGTAGCTTTTTGGCTACGTTTTTTTGTCGACTTTATTTGAAAAGTTTAAATCAATATTCCAATAAGAAATGAAAGCGTTTCAGGCGAGGAATTGTGTCTGTAATCCATACAATTCACTTGAATACTTTAGAAAACTGTTGTAGAGTGGATGATGTTGCCAAAATAGTTACACCACATGAAATATTCTTCGAGTTAATTTTATTGAGCTCCCGTACGTAAAAACACTTCAGCATGTTAGTTTAGTTCACGTATTATCTCAAAAATGAATTGTAGTAGTTTCGCC
This sequence comes from Bacillus sp. MYb56, assembly GCF_002976445.1. Classification (NCBI taxonomy): domain Bacteria; kingdom Bacillati; phylum Bacillota; class Bacilli; order Caryophanales; family Bacillaceae; genus Bacillus; species Bacillus sp. MYb56. The sequence continues at coordinate 22,380 of NZ_PCOH01000012.1, read as the reverse complement.
AATTAGTTGTAGAGCTTCTTTGTTTTATTTAAATGGATTATTTGTAAATTAGTATGAATAGGTTTTAAGTACATCTGAAATGTACTTCTTGTTATAAGTTTTTGAAATTTGAAAAGGGGGAATGAATTTCTTGAGGAAATCATTAAGTCAAAAAGTAAAAAAGATATGCAGTAGTTTTATAATTATATTGTTAGTATGTATGAATTTTTTAATCCATTTACCGTATAAAGCGGAGGCAGCTACAACAGAATTAAAAGGTTTAGGCGATACATCTTATTATAACGCAATCATTTTTGGTGATCATAGTGCAACGAGTGCGGATATTGAGGGTGCGATGGCTGTTCAAAAGAACATGAACGCATCAAGTTATACAGTCGTAGCGGCTGCAACTGAAGCAAACAACTTAGCTGGAGCAACATGGAAAGATGAAGGATATCCATCATTATTACTAGGTGGTCAATTTACGAAAGCGGGAGCAGGACAAGTAATCATTCAAGATGGAACAGTGGCGATGACAAAAGATGGTGACCCAGAAGGTGCAATGAAGTCATCTTATGACCGTATCTCTTATAAAGAGCAAGCAGAGATTGATGCCAAGTTCAAAGAATTTAGAAAAGACGTTGATGGTGTAATTGGAGATGCGAGTCAATTACATACTGATAAACCAAAACCTAATATGAGTTTTGGCATCGGAGAGGATGTAAACAATCCTAATATTTATGTTTCTTCAGGCTTAACAGGAAAAAAAACATTTGATGTAAGAGATGTTTATCTTCCGAATGTAAATAACAAAGACTTTATTGTTATTTATTCAGACGCAGAAGAAGTGAATTTTGGTAGCGGTGCAATTTTGTACGATACGAAAAATACTGGGATGGCAACAGACTTAATTAATACATCACAAGCATATGATCCTAATTCACCTTTTACTGAGTTAGCTAGTAAAGTAATTTGGGCGTTTCCGAATGCTACAAAAATATCAACAAAAGGATATGGCGTAGTAGGAAGTGTGTTTGCTCCAAATGCTGTTGTAGAGACAAAGGGTGGTTCTATTAATGGACAAGCCTATGTTGGGGGATTACACCAAAGAGATGGGTTTGAGGTTCACAATTTTAAATTTAACTGGCCGAAATGGAAAAATCCATCAGTTGAAAAAGGAAATTTACAAATTAAAAAAGTTGATGCAAACGATGAAAACATTGTTTTAAAAGATGCAAAATTTGATGTTATAGACAAAGACAATAATGTTGTAGCTACTGTTACAACGAATGAAAAGGGTATTGCTGAAGTCAAGGATTTACCACTTGGTGACTATTTTGTAAAAGAAATAAGTGCACCAGAAGGATATATAAAAGTTGATACACCAGTAAAAGTAACAATTAATGGTACAAACGTAATTGAAATTGTTATGAAGAATACGAAAAAAGTAGAGAATGGTCAATTTAAATTGTTGAAAAAAGATAGTGAATCTGGTCAACTTCTACCAGGTGCAAAATTTGATGTTATAGATAAAGATGGAAATGTTGTTGAAACAATTATTACAGATGGTAAAGGTGCAGCTTTATCAAAACAACTTCCAGTTGGAACATATACATTAAAAGAAGTTGAAGCACCAAAAGGTTATGAACTATCATCTAGCTCAGTTCGTGTTGATGTAGCTGCTAATAAAACAGTGACTGTAGATGTGTTGAATAAAAAAATCGCTGAAAAAGCTACAGGCCAATTTGAAATCGTAAAAGTAGATGCGAATGATAAAACGAAGCTATTATCGGACGCAGAGTTTGAAGTGTATAAAGATGGTGAAAAGGTAGATACGTTACGAACAGATAAAACAGGTAAAGTAATATCTACGAAATTAGAACCAGGAAAGTACACATTAAAAGAAACGAAAGCACCACAAGGATATAAGTTGTTAAAAGAAGAAATTGAAGTCGTTGTGGAAGCAAACAAAGTAGTACAAGTACAAGTAGAAAATGCGAAAGAACTAGGAAGCTTACAAGTAATCAAAAAGGATGCAGAGAGTGGAAAAGTTCTAGAAGGCGCGGAATTTAGACTGAAGAACGAAAGTGGTCAAGTAGTTGGAGAAGCGAAAACAACGAATAAAGATGGTGTTGTGACATTCGAAAACTTAGTGCCAGGTAAGTACACGTTAGAAGAAACGAAAGCGCCGGAAGGCTACAAAGCGGTAGAATTAAAAGTGGAAGTAAATGTTGTAGCAAATGAAGTAGTAAAACAAGAAGTATTGAATGAAAAAGTGAAAGAAAAAATCACAGGTCAAGTAGAAATTACAAAGATAGATGCTAATGATACAGATAAAAAATTAGAAGGTGCAGTGTTTGAAATTCTGAAAGATGGAATAAAAATAGACACATTAACATCAGATAAAAATGGTAAAGCAACTTCGAAGAAACTGGAACCAGGAGATTACGTTTTAAAAGAAGTCCAGGCTCCAGAAGGATATAATTTATCTGATAAGGGAATTGAATTTACGATTTCTAATGAGAAAGTAGAAGTTATAAAGCTTCAAATTACCAATGAAAAAGAAACAGGAAAAGGTCCAGAGAAACCAGGTGGAGAGACAGAAACACCAGGTGGAGAGACAGAAACACCAGGTGGAGAGACAGAAACACCAGGTGGAGAGACAGAAACACCAGGTGGAGAGACAGAAACACCAGGTGGAGAGACAGAAACACCAGGTGGAGAGACAGAAACACCAGGTGAAGGAACAGAAACACCAGGTGGAGAAACAGAAACACCTGGTGAAGGAACAGAAAAGCCAGGTGAAGGAATAGAAAAGCCAGGTGAAGGAACAGAAAAACCAGGTGGAGGAATAGAAAAACCAGGTGGGGAAACAGGAACACCAGGTGAAGGAATAGAAAAGCCAGGTGAAGGAACAGAAAGCCCAGGAGAAGAAGTAGAAAAGCCTAACTTACCAGAAAAAGAACAAGGCGGTTCTAATAATCAAAAACTTCCAGCTACAGGGCATAATACGGATTACCTTCCATTTATAGGTGTAATTCTGGTGTTATTAGGAATACGTTTAAGATTTATGATTAAAAATAGCTAATAGGTTTATAAAAGGCATAAGAGAAATGTTATCTCTTATGCCTTTAAGTTTTTAATAGACGAAATAAGGTAAAACCTTCTGTATTGACCTTCAAACGCCCTTCAAGTAAACTAAAGAGAGTTTGCAAATGAAAAGGTGATAATGTTGTTAATTTCAATTAAAACGTTACAAGATGATCGTTTTTTACGTCCGCTACAAAATATTGGCGGTTTATTTTTTGAAGAGAGCACGATAGGGTTTGAGAAAGAAGAAGCAAATCTTATCGTTGATATACAGATAGAAGGTAATGTGACAGCATCGGCTCGTTTAACAGATGTTGCAACCGGAAATGTATATGAAGAAACATTCGCGAAAGATTTATCTGCTTTCACAGAAGAAAAAGAACGTATGAAGCAAGTGAAACATGTTGTTTCTTACGTATATCTTTCTGTACTTCAACAGCTAACTGGACTTGAACAGAGCTGGGGAATATTAACTGGGGTACGCCCAACGAAACTTCTTCACAAACTGCTTCAAAATGGTATGTCAAAAGAAGAAGCGCATAAAGAACTTCGTGAAAGTTATTTAATTCATGAAGAGAAAATTGAACTTCTTCAGCGTATTGTTGATTGCCAATTAGCGGTTGTTCCGGATTTATACCGTTTGAAAGAAGAAGTAAGTATTTACATCGGTATTCCGTTTTGTCCTACAAAATGTGCGTACTGTACGTTCCCAGCTTATGCAATTAACGGACGCCAAGGATCAGTTGATTCGTTCTTAGGCGGGTTACATTATGAAGTTCGTGAAATTGGTAAGTTTTTAAAAGAAAAAGGTGTTACAGTTACGACGATTTATTACGGCGGCGGTACACCGACGAGTATTACAGCAGAAGAGATGGATATGTTGTATGAAGAAATGTACCAAGCTTTCCCTGATGTGAAAGATGTACGTGAAGTAACAGTTGAGGCAGGTCGCCCAGATACGATCACACCAGCAAAGCTAGAAGTGTTAAATAAATGGAATATTGACCGTATTAGTATTAATCCGCAGTCATACCACCAAGAAACACTAAAAGCAATTGGACGTCATCACACTGTAGAAGAAACGATTGAGAAGTATCATTTAGCACGTGAAATGGGAATGAACAATATTAATATGGATTTAATTATTGGTCTTCCTGGTGAAGGATTAGACATCTTTAAGCATACGTTAGATGAAACAGAAAAGTTAATGCCAGAATCGTTAACAGTTCATACGTTATCATTTAAACGTGCTTCTGAAATGACGCAAAACAAACGTAAATATAAAGTAGCAGGTCGCGAAGAAATTACTGCGATGATGCATGAGGCGGAAGAGTGGACGAAGAACCATAATTACGTGCCATACTATTTATATCGTCAAAAAAACATTTTAGGTAACTTAGAAAACGTTGGGTATGCAATACCGACGCAAGAAAGTATCTACAATATTGTTATTATGGAAGAAGTACAATCGATTATCGGACTTGGTTGCGGGGCATCAAGTAAATTTGTTCACCCACAAACAGGAGCAATTACACACTTTGCGAATCCGAAAGATCCAAAATCATATAACGATGGCTTCGTGAAATATACAGAAGATAAACTGAAAATTTTAGAAGAGCTATTCGTGTAAGAAGAAGGGGGTTGTTCCGATTTGGAACAGCCTCATTTTATATTGTCAGTTTTTGTCGGTAAGTCGATATATTCGAAAAATAGCTGATATAAATTGAGTTGCGTCCGATATATTCAAAAAATCGCCGATATAATTTCATTTACCATCAAACGGTCCATATGTAAAACTATGTCGATAATAATCAGAAAAATTAGTCAGATTATTAGAGGACAATGTCTACTTATAGACGAAATGATAGATTTATGAAAGAGAAAAGGGGGAAATTGTTGGCATGTACATGACGATAGGGAGAATTTTTGATTTGACAGTTGGCAAATATCCGAATAAAGAGGCGTTAGTAGAACCAGAAAAAAATATTCGTTGGACATATAAACAGTGGGATGAGCAAATAAATAAAACGGCGCAAGCTCTATTGAAAGAAGGAGTAAGAAAGGGAGATTGTGTATCTGTTTACCTATATAACTGTCGTGAATTTGTAAACGTTTACTTAGCCTGTGCGAAAATTGGCGCGATCTTCAATCCAATTAATTTCCGCTTAAAAGCAAAAGAATTATCGTATATCCTCCAAGATGCAGCCTCGAGAGTAGTTGTCTTTGAAAAAGCAGTCGAATCAACAGTTACTATGATTGAACGAGATTTTCCAAATTCGTCTTTTTGGTACGTGGAAGACGATGCACCTTCCTATGCTAGTTCTTACCATGAAAAAGTAAATGAAGCATCAGCTGAAAAAGTAGATATTGTAGTCGATGAAATGGATTTTTGTTCTATGCTTTATACGAGCGGAACGACGGGTCATCCGAAAGGCGTACTACATCGCCATCGTGATATGGCTGAGCATAGTATGATTTGTACGTATTTCATAAAATATAATAGGGATAGCGCCGGGCTTGTGGTAGCACCTTTATATCATTGCGGCGAGTTAAATGCTGGAATTATACCGCGCATTCAAGTTGGCGGAAAGAATGTTATTTTACATCATTTTGATACGGATAGAGTATTACATACCATTCAAGAAGAGAAGATTACGACGTTTTTTGCAGCACCGACGATGTGGAATATGTTATTGCAAAAAGATCTAGTCGAGTATGATTTAACTTCGATGAAGATCGGTGTATATGGCGGGGCTGCGATGGCTCCAGCGCTAGTGAAGGAATGTAAAGAGCGCCTTTATATTGATCTTGTCCAAATTTACGGAATGACAGAAATGGGACCGGTTGTTGCGTTTCTCGTAGAAGAGGATCAAATTACGAAAGCTGGTTCAGCAGGAACACCGTGCTTTAGCCATGAAATTCGAATCGTCAAACCGAACGAAGATGGACCAGCAGAGCCAGATGATATGTTGCCTCCTTATGAAGTAGGGGAAATTATTTTACGCGGCCCGACTATGATGGCTGGATATCATAACCGAGAAGAAGCAAATGCAAAATCGATGTATAAAGGATGGTATCATTCTGGTGATTTAGGTTACTTCGATAAAGACGGTTATTTATTCGTTGCAGACCGCGTTGATGATATGGTAATTAGTGGCGGCGTTAATATTTATCCTCGCGAAATTGAAGATTTCCTTCATAGTCACCCTGGTGTATTAGATGTTGCGGTACTTGGTGAGCCCGATGAACTATGGGGAGAGCGTGTCGTTGCGGTTGTTGTAAAGAAAGATGAAAATATTACAGAAGCTGATTTAGAAACGTATTGCAAAGAAAGTGATGAATTAGCAGACTATAAACGTCCGCGTCATTACTTATTTGTAGATGAACTTCCGCGTAATGCGAGTGGGAAGTTGCAAAAATTTGTGCTGAGAGAGTCGTTAAAAGGTATGAAAAAATAATGAAAAAATGCCTTTCCAAATTTGGAAAGGCATTTTTATTATTTGCGTGAGAAACCTTCTTCATCAAGGTATTCCGCTGCTTCTGGATAAGAGTTGAATGTACCGTCTAAGTTTACGCCAGCGTAAACGTTCCACATGTCATCCTCTTGAATAAGAGTTAGGATATGACCGTCTTCGTTCTTCCATTCCTCTTCGGCAGCAGGTTCTATTGGTGCTACAATTTCCTCTTGCTCCTGTGATAGACGTTCAATTACTTTTTCAATTAATGAACGCAGTTCTTCTTCTGAAAACTCACGGATGTTAATCATACCTTTATCATCTGTTCTATAACCTTTAATGAAGTTTGCATATACAAATCCGTTTCCATTTGGGTGTAAATGATATACAACGTTCTTTTTATCTAAACGACTTTCTTCAAAGTGAAAGTTTACGCGTTTTAATGATACGTTCTTTCTTTCTAATTCCGGGAAAGATTCAATAATTGATAATTTTTCTTCAAAAGTTAGCATAGTGCCTCCAAGTATATAGTAAAAGATTTAATTTGTTCATTATAGCATAGTCAAGTTTGTTTCCAAAGGTAGATTCGTCATATTGCTGTTTTTTAGTTTGACTTGGGAAGGCTATTTATCAATGTAGACGTTTACTTCACGAGACTGTAAAGAGTTTTTTATAAATACGCTAACGAATGATTTGTTTTAGATGTACAATGGAACATGGACTTTATAAGAAGGTGGTTATTTATATGTTTCAAAAAATAGCAAAGGAATGTTTAGCAGGGTTTACTGTTGCGATTGTTGCCTTGCCGCTAGCGATTGCATTTGGTATTGCTGCAACGGGAACGTCTGAGGGAGCACTTGTCGGATTGTATGGTGCAATTTTTGCAGGTTTGTTTGCGGCGTTATTTGGCGGTACACCGGGGCAAGTAACGGGTCCTACTGGGCCGATTACAGTAATTGCAACAGGCGTTATTGCAACTCACGGATTGGAAGCAAGCTTTATTGCATTTATGATGGCGGGGTTATTTCAAATTTTATTTGGTGTATGTAAGCTCGGCTCTTACGTTCGTTACATTCCGTATCCTGTTGTTTCAGGGTTTATGAATGGGATTGCACTGATTATTATTTTAGGTGAAATGAAGCACGTACAAAATAGCTTTCTGCTTGTGTTATTAACGATCATTGTAATGATTGTTTCTGGAAAATGGATTAAGGCCATTCCATCAAGTTTAGTAGCGTTAGTAGGTGTTACAGTAACGTTGCCGTTATTTTCTTCTATGCTACAAGGAATTACGGTAAACTTACCAGTTGTAGGAACTCTTTCTTTAAATAAGATGATTGAAAAAATAGGTGCAATTCCAGAGGCGATGCCATCTCTTCACGTACCGAATTTAGACGCAAATGGCATGTTAGCACTTGTATTACCAGCACTTAGTATTGCTTTACTAGGATCAATTGACTCGTTATTAACGTCTGTCGTAATGGATAATGTGACGGGGACACGTCATAAAAGTAATAAAGAATTAATCGGACAAGGTATTGGCAATATTGCGAGTGGTTTGTTCGGTGGATTAGCAGGAGCAGGTGCAACTGTTAGATCTATCGTCAATATAAGAAGCGGGGGGAAGACGGCACTGTCGGCTTGTATGCATAGTGTCATATTATTTATTTTCATTATGGGACTCGGTTCAGTGGTACAATATATTCCGCTTGCTGTATTATCAGGTATTTTAATTTTAACTGGCATCGGGATGTTTGATTGGGAAAGCATGAAGAAAGCACATGTAGCACCAAGAGGTGATGTGATTGTTATGTTCGTGACGATGGTTGTGACAGTGAAATTCGATTTAATGGTTGCTGTTGCGTTTGGCATTATTCTTTCCTTCATTATATACATGGTGAAGTGTAAAGAACGTAAAGCTTCTATTATAAAAGAAAAAGAAGCGACGTATACGATTCAGGGACCACTTTCATTTCTATCAGTAGATCGTATTTTTGCTTCTTTACAAGATGTGAAGTCACCAGTTAGTTTGCGTATGAAAGATGTACATTATATGGATGTATCAGGAGCTATAGCGTTATTAAACTTTGTTGAGCAATCGGATAAAGCAGGAGTGAGTGTGACACTTGAACATGTACATCCGCATGTTGAAAAGACGATAGTAATGATGGCGAATGATGAGCAAAAAGAGAAACTGCAGTTTTTAAAAGTTAAGGCAATATAACAATAAGAACCTTCACATGAATTGCGTTATAGAGTGTGAAGGTTCTTATTATTTGTATATGTGCTTACTATGTATAAAATCATTATATCTAAATGTTATACGTCTGTTGATAATTGATTTTCTACACAGTGTAGTAACATCTTAGATTAGCAATGTGCTATTATAAGAAGGTATATGAATTTTGAGATTCCTTTATATTCAGAAGGAAGAGCTTTAAGCTGGAGGGAATATTTGATGTACAAACAGTTACCACATGGAGTGAAGATCGGGATTACACGATCAATTGTTGTTTCTTTTGAGAGATATATGAAAGAAATTGAATGGAATGAAGAAAAATTTGATATGCAGCAATTTGTTGAACAGTGGAAACAATATTTATACACAAAATCAACTTGGATTAATAAAGTAGATGACGAGTTGAAAGGACATCCAGATTTCCATCAAGCATTAGCGATGAAAGTAAATGAAAAAATTAATGAGCTTATTAGTGAGCAGCCGAGTGAAGAACAATTAGAGCTGTTAAACAAGAGCGAAGTAAAGCATGTAGATGAAATGTGTAAACTAGAAGCTGAGTATCATATTGAACGTTTATTAGTAACGAAGTAGATTTTACATAAAAAATAGAGCCTATCCTAAAGGTGTGATGACCATCTTTTAGGATAGGCTTTTTTGTATATTAGTCTTGTGGTACAAATGCTTTCCAGCTAGATAAATCCATATTTTGTTTCAAGGTGGATGAAGCAGGGAAAACAAATGACCAAGGTTTTGTAGTATTCGCTTTAATTTCAAGATTCGGTAACGTGAAAGCACCTTTAACAACGATTTCTCCAGAAGCATCTTCAATATGAAGAGGAAGTTGTTCTAGTTGAATGTTATCTTTACAGCCGTTACGAATTAGAAGTGTTGTATGTAAATCACCGTTCTCTTTCAGTGCGGCTTGTAAACCTAGGAAGTTAATTTCACCTTCATTTGGAGGTGTTAAATTGTCTACAAAATTACGTAAAGCATCTTTGCTTGCTTCAGGTAACTGAGATTCCCAAGATGGATCTAAATCTAGTTGATGCTTACTTTCAATTTCGAAAGCTAATTCCCAATCTGATTGAGATAGTTCAGCTTCCGTTATTGTTTCTTGCTCAAATGTAAATACGAACGGCATATTTACGTTTTCAGGAATATCGCCAAGTGCAGACAGGTTAAATGTTTTACGTGCGCACAGCTTTTTATCTTTGTTTAATAGAAGTAATGTAACTTCTTCGAAAGAAATCGGTTTTGGGACACTGCTGCGAATGAAAGCAGCTACATCGTATGCGCCATCACGTTTTTCAATTTCAATTCCTGATAAAGAAATTTGATATTCTTGTAAACGTGGTAATTCTTTATGTAAAAATTGATAAATGTATTTTTGTTCTTGTGCTACGTCACCCCAGCTAGGATGGAAGTAAAGAACTGGCTTTACCGTTTTATTTTGAGAAGTAGTTTCTTCTTGTCCAAATAATTGATTACTAGAAACAGTAGTATCTTTTCCTTTTTTCTTTGCCTTTTTCAGGAATGATAACATAAATTTTCACCTCATGATTGTACGTTTTCTGGAACTGCTAAATGTCTCGCGATATATCGGCACATTTCTTTTTCAAAATTACCGTAAGTGTATAAGAAAATATCCAAACCTTCTTTTTGATAAAGGCGAGTTGGATCTTCTTGTTGATATTGTCTTAAGCCAATACCTTCTTTTAAGTGAGTCATTGCATCTAAGTGATTTACCCAGTTTTGATCTAGGAAGTGTAAACCAACGTAGCGCAGTGATTGTTGTAAATCCGCATGGTCATTTAATTCTTGTACACGTTCGATATAGCTAGAAATTGTATCTTTTAAAACGATTTGTAAATCCTCAGGTGAATGTACGTTGTTCGCAGATAATGGCGGCAAAGTTTCAGCCGCTAAAACTTCTTTAATAGATGCTGTTAAACTAGTGAAATCCCATTCTTCAGGAAGCATTCCTTCAAGAAGGTGCTGCTTAGCAATTGCATCCACAGAGTGTTCAATCATTGGAATAACAAGTTCTATCATATTTGTTTCTTCTTTTAGAAGGTTGTTACGTAGTGTGTATATAACATTACGTTGATCATTAATTACGTCATCTAATTTTAAATTATATTCACGCATTGAGAAATGACCACCTTCACAAATTAATTGTGTACGGTTAATGAAATCATGAACTTTAGATGTATTAATAAGCCCCGTTTTGTCAGATTTCAGTGATTTTTCCAACTTTTCTACTTCTTCGTGAGCGAAGCGCTTTAGCATCTCATCTTCTAAAGATAGGAAAAATTGAGAGCTTCCCGGATCACCTTGGCGACCAGCTCGTCCTTTAAGCTGGTTATCAACGCGGCGAGATTCATGACGTTCTGTTCCAATTACATGTAATCCACCAAGGGCGTGGACACCTTCACCTAGTAAAATATCAGTACCTCGGCCTGCCATATTTGTAGCGATTGTAATTTGACCTTTTTGCCCAGCAGTTGCAATTAAGTCTGCTTCTTGCTCTGCACTTTTAGCGTTTAATAATTGATACTTTATGTTTGCTTCATCTAAATAACGAGCAACAGTTTCAGATTGCAAGATAGACATCGTCCCAATTAAAATAGGGCGTCCTTGCTTATGCTGTTTTAGAACTTCTTCACGCACAGCTTTATATTTATCATCAGCTGTTACATATACTACGTCATTTTTATCTTCACGAAGAATAGGACGGTTCGTTGGAATTGGAATAACTTCCATATTATATACACGGTTGAATTCTTTTTCTTCCGTTTTTGCGGTACCTGTCATACCTGATAATGCCGGATACATACGGAAGAAGTTTTGAATTGTAATAGAAGCTTGTGTTTGGTTTTCTTCTGTAATTTCTAAACCTTCTTTTGCTTCTAGTGCTTGATGTAAGCCGTCACTTAAAGAGCGCCCATCCATAACACGTCCTGTGAAAATATCTACAAGTAGTATTTTTTCATCATGCACAATATAGTCAACGTCAAGCTGGAAAGCGACATTGGCACGTAATGATTGAATCATATAATGGTATAGAGTTTGATGCTCTAAATCATATAAGTTATCGATGTCAAATAAATCTTCTATTTTTGTAATACCGTCTTCTGTAAAACTAGCTGATTTCGATTCTGCATCGTATGTATAGTGAAGGGTATCTTGGAATGATTTAATAACTTTTGCACATAAATAATGCAAATCAGAGCTACCTGATTTCTTCCCAGCAATGATAAGTGGCGTTTTCGCCTCATCAATTAAAACGCTATCAATCTCATCGATAATAGCAAAGTGATAGGGGCGCTGGACTTGATCATTTTGTGAAGCAGCCATATTATCGCGAAGATAGTCAAAGCCAAACTCTGTTCCAATACCGTATGTAATATCAGCTTTGTACGCAAGTTTCTTTTCAGAAGGATCGATTTGAGGAATATTTAATCCAACTTGTAAGCCTAGAAATTCATGAACTTGGCCAATTAACTCTTTATCACGCTTCGCTAAGTAATCGTTTACAGTAATAACATGAACGCCTTTTCCTTCAAGGGCACGTACATATGTTGGGAGAGAGGAAACTAATGTTTTTCCTTCACCAGTTGGCATCTCCGCAATATTACCTTCTAGTAATACAAGTCCTCCGATTAACTGCACATCGTAATGGCGTAATCCAAGCACGCGTTTTGCGGCTTCGCGTACAACAGCGAATGCTTCTACTTTTATGTCATCAACTGTTTTACCATCCTTAAGCATACTTTTGAAGGTGACAGTTTTGTGACGTAATTCTTCGTCAGGTAAATCAGCCATTTGTTTTTCCAAATCATTAATATCTTGAACGAGTTGTTCATATTTTTTTAGCTTTCTTTTTTGAGAATCTCCTAACAATTTCTTTACCGAATTCAGCATGTTGTAAACACTCCTCTTACTGACAATAGCTACATTATAGCACATGTTTATCTTGAACAAGTAGAAGTAGTAAATTGAAGAAAATACTGGATAAAAAAACATATATATGGCACATATTATATTTAAAACATAAAAAGAAAGAGAGTATTCAATATATAAGAAATTTGGTATGATAACTAAATGAGATAAAGTGATGATTCTCAAGTTGAATGAATAATACGGATTTAATATTTTATGTAGATTATATATTGAAAGAAAAGAGATAGAAGATGAATAAAAAGTTTGTAAAAGGCGCTGCGATTTTAACCGTTACAACGTTTATATCGAAAGTAGTGGGGAGTTTTTTTCAAATTCCATTGCAAAATATAGCAGGGGATGAAGTACTTGGGATTTTTCGCCTTGTTTTTCCTGTATATATGATAGCCTTAACTTTATCAGTAGCGGGAGTCCCGCTAGCAATATCCCAGTTAATAGCTGATCTTCATGAAAAGAATGATCGTGACGGAATAGCTAAATTGTTTACGTCCGCATCTATTATCGGTGTTATATTTGGGGTGCTCGGATTTTTAATTATTATCATTGGATCGAGTGGCATTGCAAATATGCTTGGTGGGCAAGAGACGAGGCTAGCATTAATTGTTACTTCGTTTGCTTTATTAATCGCACCGTATATGGCAGTGTACCGTGGATATTTCCAAGGGTTCGGAGATATGATACCTACTGGTGTATCACAAGTAATTGAACAGTTGATACGCGTATTCTTTATGCTAACAATAGCCTGTATATTTGTATATTGGAATAAAGGTAGTGATATCATAACAGGCGGAGCAATGATTGGTTCTTGCTTTGGTGTTATTACGTCACTCATATATTTGCGAATGAAATATGTGAAAAGCACGTATCGCTATAAGAGTGAAACATATTCATTACAAGACTTTAAGAAAAACGCGAAAAGTATACTCCGTGTTTCAGTTCCTATTGCAATCGGAGCGTTATCGATGCCTGTTTTAAATTTAGTTGATTCTGTAACAATTCCACATGTGCTACATGAATCTTCTACAACTATTCAGGAACAATTTGGTATATATAGCCGTGGTTTTGCATTTACGCAATTAATTGTTGTATTTGCAAGTGCGATAGTATTTCCGTTAATTCCATTATTAACAGCGGCTTTAACAAAAAAAGATATAGCTTTAGCTAAACTGACAGTAAAACGTACAAATGAGTTTGCACATGTTTTAACAATGCCGATAACGATATGGCTTATGGCGCTTGCAGTACCGCTTAATGTTGCGTTATTTACAGATACAAAAGGAAGTGGCATGTTAGCTATTTTAATTGGTAGCTCGTATTTCACATCACTTATGGTATTATCAATAGGAATCTTGCAAGGGATTAATCGTTCGATGCAAGCAGCATGGATTGTCATCGGTGTAAGTTTTGTAAAAATTGTATTAAATATAGCGCTAGTAAACCAATTTGGTATAAATGGAGCAGCGTATAGTACTCTAATTATTTATATAATGATTTGTATCGCAAATCATATTTATATTAGAAAAGATCTTTCCTATCCAATAGCTATAGGGAAATTTTTGGCTGTGATTGGAGTATCTAGTATTTTAGGTATAGCATTATACTTTGGGACTACATTAATCAATGTGACAGATTCCAGGATTTTAGCAATGATATATAGTGCTGTGGCGCTAAGTATAGCTTCAGTGTTATATGGCATATGTGCATTGAAACTAAACTGGATATCGAAAGAACAAATTCCATTTTTACGTAAATAAAATCGTTGATTATAGAAAATGAACAATATTATACATGGGTATGACTTGTTAGATGTTTGTGAAAGAAATCAATTTGAAGTTATCAAACCTTTCTCGGCAAGGAATGGATAACAATTTGTTTAATTACAAAAAGAGTTGATTGCGAAATGTTGGAGGAGATTAAGAGTGCGGTTAGTTTTATCAGGATATTATGGTTTTTATAATGTTGGGGACGAAGCAATTTTGCAATCAATTATTAAAGCGCTACATGAAGAGGATCCTACTCTTGAGCTTGTTGTACTTTCAAATGACCCCGACTATACAAGAAAAATGTACGGTGTAGAAGCAGTAAACCGATGGGATATAAGAGCGATTTACCGAGAAATAAAGAGAAGTAATGGTTTAATTAGTGGAGGCGGAAGTCTCTTACAAGATAAGACGAGTATTAAGAGTATTTTATACTATACGGGTATTATGCGGCTTGCCCGTTTTTTGAAAAGGCCGTATTATATTTACGCCCAAGGAATCGGACCTATTACGAAGAAGCAAAATCGTTTATTAGTGAAATGGCATGTATCAAAGGCTGAATATATATCAGTACGTGATGAAGACTCTTTTTTGTACTTAAAAGAAATTGGTATTAAGAAAGACATCGAACTTGTTCCAGATCCAGTATTAGCTTGTCAGCCAGAAGAAAAGAAATCCGATTGGCTTCAAAAACATGCGCTGCAAGGAAAGGTCGTTGCGGTTAGTGTAAGGTACTGGGATGCAAAAGAAGATTATATGAAGAAGTTAGCAGATACGCTGAAAAAGCTTAAGCAAGAGGGATACCATATTTTATTTGTACCGATGCATGGACCATTTGATCAAAATGCATCAAGGGATATCATTAATTTGATGGGAGAAGAAGCGCACATGCTCCCTTATAAAATGGATATTCATGAGAAAATCTCTATTTTATCAGAATGCTCTCTTTTAATAGGAATGAGACTGCATGCTCTTATATTATCGGCAGTTGCAAACACGCCTATGATTGGAATTTCATATGATCCAAAGATCGATTCGTTTTTACAACAAGTAAATCAGCCGATTATTGGGAATGTGGATGGAGACTGGACGACAGAAACATTACATAGTATGGCGATTAAACAATTAGGGCAGACAGAATATGTACAGGAAACATTAGGACAAAGGGTAGAGGAATTACGAGAGCAAATTTCCATAGCGTCCAAATATATTATTAATGACTTACATGCAAAAGAGTCTATAAAAAGAGGAATGGAATAGAGGCCATTCCTCTTTTAATTCAATAATTGAGTAGAAAGAAGAACAGGAATCACCTGTTCTTTTTTGCTATGTAAGTAAGAATTTGAAAGAGAAGTGTATGAAAGAAAAAAATGTCGAAAAAAACAACAGATTGAAGTTTTAGTTGTTCCTGAATAGATGTTTTTTCATCTTAAAATCTCAACATTATTATATAAAGAATATCGGTATAATGCGTTTTGTATGAAAGTAACTGGATAATGATGTCGGTCTTCTTCAAAAAAGCGACCTTAAGAATTATGTCGAACGCCAGAGAAATATAGTGTTTATTAATTTTATTATCTTTATATTTATATATTGAAATTGTAAGTGTTTTTCTGCTATAGTTGTAAATGGTTATATAAATATTGTACAAATTTAGTTCTGATGCATTGTTTCGTACATTTTAAATATCCCGATTTTAAAATCTGGTTATTTAAAA
Source organism: Bacillus sp. MYb56 (assembly GCF_002976445.1). Classification (NCBI taxonomy): domain Bacteria; kingdom Bacillati; phylum Bacillota; class Bacilli; order Caryophanales; family Bacillaceae; genus Bacillus; species Bacillus sp. MYb56. Next base: position 6,180 of record NZ_PCOH01000012.1, on the reverse strand, counting down.
TAAAAGTCGAAAAAAAAATGAACGTTAGAATTATGAGAATTCACTTTTTTGTCGAATTTAAGGATTTAAATTCGGGTAAAAACGGTTTGATGTCGTTATTATTCTGTATTACGGAGTAATTTATATATATAGGATCTTAACTACATTTATATTTACTAGTTTCAACATTAAATAGAATATCTATTTAAAATATTATGGGACTAGTATTACATTCCTGAAGGAGGAAATATATAAAATGGCAAAGACTAACTCTTACAAAAAATTAATCGCTGGTACAATGACAGCAGCAATGGTAGCAGGTGTTGTATCTCCAGTAGCAGCAGGTAAAACATTCCCAGACGTTCCAGCTAAATTCTGGGCAGAAGATTCTATTAACTACTTAGTAGAAAAAGGCGCAGTTAAAGGTAACGATGCAGGACTATTCGAGCCTGGAAAAGAGATCACTCGTGCAGAAGCAGCTACAATGATGGCTCAAATCTTAAGCTTACCAATCGAAGAGAACGCTAAACCATCTTATCCTGACGCTCAAGAAGGCTGGGCTGTAAAATACATCGCAGCTGTAGAAAAAGCGGGTGTAGTTAAAGGTAAAGATAACGGCAAATTCGAGCCAAACGGCAAAATCGACCGCGTTTCAATGGCATCTATGCTTATAGAAGCTTACAAATTAGATACTAAAGTAAACGGTACTCCAGAAACTAAATTCAAAGACTTAGAAGATAGCTGGGGTAAAGCAAAAGCTAACATCCTAGTTGAATTAGGAATCTCTGTAGGAACTGGCGACAAATGGGAGCCAAATAAAACTGTAACTAAAGCAGAAGCAGCTCAATTCATTGCTAAGACTGACAAGCAGTTCGGACAAAAAGAAGCAGCTACAGTTGAGTCAGTTAAAGCGATCAACGCTAAAGAGGTCGAAGTTAAACTTGGCGCTACAGTGAAAGAAGAAGATGTGAAGAACGCGAAATTCACAATTTCTCAAGGTGGTACTCCAGTAGCAGTTCCTGCAAAAATCGGTGAAGATAAAAAATCTGTAATCTTAACTCTAGAAGATGCTGATATGCTTAAAAATAACAATGCTTATGTTGTGACTGTTGAAAAATTAAAAACTGATGAAGGCAAAGAAATTCCAAAAGCATTAGAAGTTATCTTCTTTAATGATGAAGTAGCTCCAACTGTATCTACAGTATCTATTCCAGAAGGAAAACTTAAAGTTGTATTCAGTGAAAAATTAAATGCAACAAAAGGTGCAACTGTAGTAGTTAACGGCCAAAAAGTTGAAGGTAAAGTGGAAAACAATACGTTCACTTCTAAAAATGCTTTAAATTTTGAAAACGGTAAAGAATTCTCAATCATCGTAACTGGTGCTACAGATTTAGTTAATAACACTATGGAAATGTACGAAAGTAAAGCTACTTATAAAGTAGAAAAAGATGTTACAGCTCCAGAAGTTAAAGATGTTAAAGTGAAAGAACTTGCTAAAGGAAACGCTACATTAGAAGTTACATTCTCTGAAGAGATGGCTAACGCGAACCTAGGTACTGTAACAGTTAAAAAAGGCAAAGAAACTTTAGTAGCTACAATTTCTGCTGATGCTCAAGATAAAACAAAAGCGGTTGTTGAAGTAAAAGACGCTCTTAAAGCAGATGAAACAGCTACAAATCTTACAGTTGAACTTGTTGGTTATAAAGATGCAGCTAACAACGTAGGTCAAAAAGTATCTAAAGAAGTAAAAGTTACAAAAGATGAAGTAGCTCCTAACTTCGTAAAAGCTGTAGCAGAAAAAGAACAAAGCGTAGCAGCTACATTTACATTTGATAAAGAAGTAAATGTTGAAACAACTACATTTGATAAAAAAGTTGTTCGTATTATTAATCAAGATACAAGTGAAGATGTAACAGAACAAGTAACTGCAGCAGCAGTTAAAGATAATAAAAAAGCAATCACTTTAACATTCCCAGCTGCAGGTAACTACAAAGTTGCTGCTTCAAAAGGATTTATTCAAGATACAGCTGGCAATAATTCAGCAGCATTTACTGCAGATGTAAAAGTTGATAAAAAGAAAGATGAAGAAGTAGTAAACGTAGATAAAGTAGCTCCAAAGGTAACAAGTGCAGCATTTAATAAGGCTGAAACTACTCTTGTAGTGAAATTTGACAAGGTAGTAAAAGGTGGTCAAGGTGCAGAGTCAGCTGCTAATGTAAGCAACTACACATTAGCAGGTGCTAAATTACCAGAAGGTACACTAATCACTTTATCTGGTGATACTGCAACTATCGAACTACCAAAAACATTCACTTTCGAAAAATCAGAAACAGTGAAGTTTACAGTAGCTAACGTCGCAAATGCATCTGGAATAAAAATGGGTACAACAAACCTATTATTAGATGTTATTGATACAAAAGCTCCTGAATTCAAATCAGCTAAAGTTACAAATGTAGGGAAACAAGAAGTAACTCTTACATTCTCTGAAGCTGTAAACGTTGATGCAACTGACTTTGTATTTGACTTAAATGGTGTGCCATTTACAGTAACAGAAGAATCTGCTAATAAAGCAAAAGAAGCTGCTTCTAAAGAAGTAGCACTTAAGCTAACAACTACAGAGAATGTTAACTTTGCAACTGGTACATTAACGCTTAAAGCTAAAGAGCTTAAAGCGAATGAAACTTTAAATACAGTTGACGGCCTAGCAAATAACAAACTTGTTGCTTTCAAGCCAGTAACAGTAGCTCGCTAATTGAAATAAATTTCAATAGAAAGAGTCCACATTATGTGGGCTCTTTTTTATGGTCTAATTTTTATAAAGAACGATTTTTGAAAAATTAATCATATTTTGAAGATTTATAGTTAGTTTTATTGAGAAATAAATTGACAACGTTTTCAAAAATAGAAAAACATCTAATTAATATGTAAATCTTTTGTAAATTCACACCGTTTTTCGTTAAAAAAACATTCGAAAAAAAGAAATAAACGTCGAATTATAATAATTTAAGTCGAATATAGTCCAGAAATTGCATTTATTGTAAAAAACATTTAGGTGATGAAGTGGAAATATGTGCTATAATTCCAATTGTGTATTCGATATGAAAAATATACGAAGCGCAGTGAGGGTGGTTTATAGGAAAACAGTTTGTTCATTTCTATATTTTGGTATTATTGATATCCAAATAATACAATTAAAAGACTGAATTATCAGAATGTGTCGAATCTTCTTTTGAGAAAGTTCTTGATAACGAATAGTTTTGTATAGTATGATGAACTTGTTTCAAAAAATGGTATTTAAACCTTATATTTACATCTATAGGTTTATATCATTTTATTATGTAAACTGCTTTTTTATGGTATTTTATATTTTTGTTAATGTTTTTTATTGTTTTATGGCTTTTCTAACTAGCTAGTTTTCAAATTACATATGATATGAAACTAGTAGCATATTCCTGAAGGAGGAAAATTATAAAATGGCAAAGACTAACTCTTACAAAAAATTAATCGCTGGTACAATGACAGCAGCAATGGTAGCAGGTGTTGTATCTCCAGTAGCAGCAGCAGGTAAATCATTCCCGGACGTTCCAGCTGATCATTGGGCATTAGATTCTATTAACTACTTAGTAGAAAAAGGTGCGATTACTGGTAAACCAGATGGTACATATGGTCCAGCTGAAGCAATCGATCGTGCTTCTGCAGCAGTAATTTTCACTAAAATTTTAAGATTACCAGTTGATGAAAATGCTCAGCCATCTTTCAAAGATGCTAAAAATACATGGGCTGCTAAATATATTGCAGCAGTTGAGAAAGCTGGCATCGTTAAAGGTGACGGAAAAGAAAACTTCTATCCAGAAGGAAAGATTGACCGTGCTTCTTTCGCTTCTATGTTAGTAAATGCTTATAACTTAAAAGACAAAGTTAACGGTGAGTTAGTTACAACATTTGAGGATTTATTAGATCATTGGGGTGAAGAAAAAGCAAACATCCTAATCAATCTTGGAATCTCTGTAGGAACAGGAAAAAAATGGGAGCCGAATAAATCTGTATCTCGTGCAGAAGCAGCTCAATTTATCGCAGTAACAGATAAAAAATATGCAAAACCAGATAGCACACAAGCGTATGTAACTGATGTGAAAATTTCTGAACCAACGAAATTAACATTAACAGGAACTGGTTTAGATAAACTTTCTGCTGATGAAGTAACTCTTGAAGGTGACAAAGCAGTTGCGATTGAAGCAAGTGCTGACGGTACATCTGCAACTGTAACACTTGGTGGTAAAGTTGCTCCAAATAAAGAACTTACTGTAAAAGTGAAAAATCAATCATTCGTAACGAAATTCGTATACGAAGTTAAAAAATTAGCTGTAGAAAAATTAACATTTGATGACGATCGTTCTGGTCAAGCAGTTGCCTTCAAATTAAACGATGAAAAAGGTAACGCTGATGTTGAGTACTTAAACTTAGCAGATCATGACGTCAAATTTGTTGCAAATAACTTAGACGGTTCAAAAGCAAACATCTTTGAAGGTGGAGAGTCAACTTCTACTACAGGTAAACTTGGTGTTGGCCTTTCACACGGTGACTACAAAGTAGAAGTACAAGTTACAAAACGTGGTGGTTTAACAGTTTCTAACACAGGTATCATTACAGTGAAAAACCTTGATACACCATCTACTGCAATTAAAAATACTGTATTTGCAGTAGATGCTGATAAAAATGGTGTAGTATACGGTAATACACTTACTGGAAAAGACTTCAAGCTAAATAGCCAAAATTTAGTTGTTGGTGAAAAAGCTCAAATCCATAACGTAGTTGCTACAATTGCTGGAGAAGATAAAGTAGTTGATCCAAACTCAATTAGCATTAAATCTTCAAACCACGGCATTATCTCTGTAGTAAACAACTACATTACTGCTGAAGCTGCTGGTGAAGCTACACTTACTATTAAAGTAGGCGATGTAACGAAAGACGTTAAATTTAAAGTAACTACTGATTCTCGTAAATTACAATCAGTAAAAGCTAACCCAGACAAATTACAAGTTGTTCAAAATAAAACATTACCTGTTACATTCGTAACAACTGACCAATATGGCGATCCATTTGGTGCTAACTCAGCTTCAATTAAAGAAGTTCTTCCAAAAACAGGTGTAGTTGCTGAAGGTGGATTAGATGTAGTAACAACTGATGCTGGTTCAATTGGTACAAAAACTGTTGGTATTACAGGTAACGAAGTAGGCGAAGGTACAGTTCACTTCCAAAACGGTAACGGTAATACTTTAGGTTCATTATACGTAAACGTAACAGAAGGTAACGTTGCATTTAAAAACTTTGAGCTTGTATCTAAATTAGGTAAATACGGTGAATCACCTGATACAAAACTTGACTTAAATGTTTCTAACACAGTTGAGTATCAATTATCTAAGTACACTTCAGAGCGCGTATACTCTGATGCTGAAAACTTAGAAGGCTATGTAGTAGAGTCTAAAAATCCAGCAGTAGCTGATGCTGAAATTGTTGGAAATAAAGTTGTTGTAACAGGTAAAACTCCAGGTAAAGTTGATATTCACTTAACGAAAAATGGTGCAACTGCTGGTAAAGCGACAATCGAAATCGTTCAAGAGAAAATCGCTATTAAATCTGTAAACTTCAAACCAGTTCAAACAGTAAACTTCGTTGAGAAGAAAATTAACATCGGTACTGTGTTAGAACTTGAAGGAAGTAACCTTGATGATATCGTTAAAGGTATTAACTTAACGAAAGAAACACAACATAAAGTACGTGTTGTAAAATCTGGTGACAACCAAGGTAAACTTTATCTTGATACAAATGGCAATGCTCACTTCGATTTATTCGATCAAGAGCTTGGTCATGTAACGGTAAATCAAACAAGTGATTCTGCACTTCCAAACTTCAATCCGGACATCTATAATACTTTAACTACTAAGTACACTGACAAAGGTACATTAGTATTCAAAGTATTAAGAGATAAAGACGTTGTAACAAGCGAAATTGGTTCACAAGCTGTACACGTGAACGTGCTTAACAACCCAAATCTATAAGTTGATTATAGATAGAGTGAAAAATCAGTGGGGATTCATCCCCACTGATTTTTTATTATTTGTTTAATACAAAGAAGCCTCTTGTACTGAACTGTACCCTATAAAATGGACAGTTTAATAAAAAAGCCCTGAAAAATCAAGC